>NZ_KI912267.1:749423-768996 GCF_000235425.2 Pseudofrankia saprophytica | reverse complement strand
GGGTCCGCGCCACGGGCACGCCGCCCGGGCGGCCGTTCGCGGCGTCGGCGGCGCGGGCCGCGTCGGCCAGCGCGGCGACCCGGGCGAAGCGGCGGCGCACAGCGCGGATCCGCGCCAGCAGCTCCTCGAAACCGAACGGCTTGACGAGGTAGTCGTCGCCGCCCAGGTCGAGCGCCTCGACCCGGTCCGACTCGTCGGCGCGCGCGGTCACCACGATCACCGGAATGTCGCCGAGCTCCCGGATCCGCCGGCAGACCTCGGTGCCGTCCAGGTCCGGCAGGCCGAGGTCGAGCAGCACGACGTCCGGCGGCTCGTCGCCGCCGACGGCCGAGAGCGCCGCCGTCGCCGTCGTCACCCGTCGCGTCGCGTACCCGGCTCGCACCAGTCCGCGTACCAGCTGTGTCCCGACCGCCTCGTCGTCCTCGACGACCAGCACCACGGCCTCGTCGGACTCCACCGCGGCGGCCGGCGCGGCCGGCGCGCCTCCGGGACCTTCCTGACGCGGCACGCCGCGCGTCGTCATGCCCGCCGCCCCGCGGCGAGATCGTTCTTGGCCAGGACTTCCGGTTTGGCTAGGACTTCCGGGCGCCATGACCATTCCACCTCGTCGAGGACGTCAGCGACTGTCACGAGGGGCAGGTCGAGCAGCCGGGCCTGGAGAAGGTCCGCGGGCAGGTTGGACTCGACGACGGTCCGGGCGTCCCGTTTCGTCAGCGTCGTCGCGTGAGCGTCGCGGGCGTAGCCGACCAGGGCCTCCCGCCAGACGTTGCCGATCCGGCCATGCGCTCGATCGAGCAGGAAGCGCAGCCAGGTGTCCCTGGGCCCGTCGAGCTCGGCCGAGGCGACCGCCGCGAAGGAGAGCACCCAGAGCCCGTGGACCTCCGGGGCGCCGCTGACGCGTGTCGGCGGCAGGAGGCGCCACTTGGGGGCGCGCTCCCCGAGCACGAGGTAACCCAGCGGTCCCAGCGGCGCCGCCGGGGTTCCTGCCGGATCGGCGACAGGGTTCCTGCCGGATCGGCGGACGGGGTCCCTGCCGGATTGGCGAAGCCGATCTGGGAGGTCGTGATCTGGGAGGTCGGCGATCTGGGAGGTTCGGGGCGCACGGCCGTCGGGCAGCGGCGTGGTGGCCCGGACGGCGGCGGCGACGGCCGGGTGGTCGGAGCGCACGACCATGGCCACCGCGTCCGCGTTGACGGCCAGCAGCAGCCGGGGCAGCCAGCCACCGGGGTCGTCGGTGAGGTCGGCGGCGACGGCGACCGGCCGGCGGGCCCTGGCCGCCGGTGGCAGGCCCTGCGCGAGCACCGTCGGGAGGCGGACATGCGCCACCGGTCGGTCCCCGCCCGTCCCCGCCGGCAGCGGCGCCTCCCCGACGAACACGAGCTGGCCGGAGGTCTCCGCCGCGTCCATGCCCTCGACCTGGGAGTGCCGAGGGTGCTGAGGGTGCTGAGGCCCGATCGCCTCCACAGCCGCGGTGACCAGGGCGCGCGCCGCGGGCTCGGGGAGCAGGTCCCGCGGGGCGCTCTCCAGGGATGCCCGGCCGCGGGTGTAGATGGCGGTGTCCGTGGCCAGGGGGCCGGTGGCGCGGTCGACGTGACGCCAGGTGTGGCTGGTGGGGCGGCACACGTAGAGGTCGGCACGGGCGCCGACCGCCTCGGCGCCGTCGTAGGCGTGGAAGGCGGGCAGCATGGCCTCGAGGGCGAAGCCGGCGTCGGAGAGGGCTCGCTGGGTCTTCCAGCCCAGCGTCGGCGCCCGGTCGGAGAACCCGTAGGCGAGCAGCACCCGGCCGTGGTCACGGTCGCGCAGGCCCTCGGCGCCGCGGGCGCAGAAGAGCGCCACCCCCTCGGGGGTGTAGGGCGGGTCGGTGAAGGCCAGGTCGGCGGACCCGGCCACCGACGGTGGCAGGCCGAATCGCAGGTCGGCGAAGTAGGGCCGCACGTCGAGGCCGCGCGAACGACCCTGGCGGTGGAGGAAGGAGAGCAGCTCGTCATCGACGTCGACGACGGTGACGCGCAGGCCGGGGATGACGGCGGCCGCCGCGAGCGAGGTCAGGTCGTGGTCGCCGACGCAGAGCAGGCGCCGGCCGGCGAGGTCGTAGGTGGCCGCGAGCCACAGTGCTCGGCGGACCACCGTCTCGGCCGTCGCCGCGACGTGGTCCAGGTCGGCCCGGGGCCTGGGCGCCTCGGCGATCAGCTCACGGATCGTGGCCACCAGGTCCGCGTGCGCGTCGAGCGGACCGGCCAGCGGGTCGGTCGGCGTCGTGGCGGCGAGGCCCGCCGCGTCGACCAGCTCGCGGTAGCCGGCGGCCAGCTCGGGGCGTACCCGAGGCCCGGCCCCCTGGCCGTCGTCGAGGTCGTCGCCGAGGGCCGCGAGCACCTCCTCGACGGTGCGCCGCGGCAGCCCGGCCGTCCGGACCAGCCGCCCGGCAGCGTCGCCGCCCTTCGGGCCGCCACTGGCCCGGCCGGCACTGGCCCGGCCGGCACTGGCCCGGCCGGCGCCGCGTGGCGCCGGGTCGTCGGCCGCCAGCCGGGCGATCAGCGCCCGTACGGGCCGCCCAGACACCCCGTACGCGTCAAGCAGTACCGCCAGCCGCGCCTGGCCATCCGTCCCTGCCCGGCGTGCCTGCCCGTCGTGGCCGGTCGCGCCGGCGGCGTGCGGGCTCGCCGACTCGTCGGTCAACCGTGGGCCGTCGCCGGAAGTCACCCTCCCAGCGTGCCACCTTCCGCTGTCGGCCTGATGGTCGCGTGGCCATCCGGGTGAGGGTCGGCTACCGGACAGGACCCGGTGACTGGTCCGACCGATATCGCCGGATCCGTCACCAGCGGGACGCCCGTGAACGGGGCAACTGTGTGATATTGCGGCGCGCGGAGAGGACGATTCGCGCGCGACGGCCGATACTCTCATGGCGTGTGGAGAAGGCTGGACCTCCGCGGTGAGGCACTGACAACGCTGTCCTCGGCCGACATCCGTCGGCGGCTGCCGCGCGCCGCGATCGATGTCGACGTGGCGCTCGAGACGGTCCGGCCGATCTGTGACGACGTGCGCGACCGCGGCGACGCCGCCGTGCTGGACGCCACCGAGCGCTTCGACGGGGTCCGCCCGGCCACGCCGCGGGTACCCGCCGGCGCGCTCGACCGGGCGGCGGACGAGCTCGACCCGGCGGTGCGCGCGGCGCTCATCGAGGCGATCCGGCGCACCCGCCTGGTCCACCGGGCGCAGCTGCGTGAGCCGGTGACGATCGAGGTCGCGCCCGGCTCGACGGTCACCGAGCGGTGGGTGCCGGTCGACCGGGTCGGGCTGTACGTGCCGGGCGGGCGGGTCGCCTACCCGAGCAGCGTCGTGATGAACGTCGTGCCGGCCCAGGAGGCTGGCGTCGGCTCGCTCGCCGTCGTCTCCCCGCCCCAGCGTGACCTCTCCGGCCCCGGCGGCACCCCAGGGCCATGGGACGGCCTGCCGCATCCGGTGGTGCTCGCCGCCTGCCGGCTGCTCGGCGTCGACGAGGTGTACGCCGCCGGCGGCGCGCAGGCGGTCGCGATGCTCGCGCACGGCACCGAGAGCTGCCCCGCCGTCGACGTCGTCACCGGCCCGGGCAACGTGTACGTCGCCGCGGCCAAGCGCCTGCTGCGCGGGATCGTCGGCATCGACGCCGAGGCCGGCCCGACCGAGATCGCCGTCCTCGCCGACCACACCGCGGACCCGGCGTTCGTCGCCGCCGACCTGATCGCCCAGGCCGAGCACGACCCGATGGCGGCCTGCCTGCTGGTCACCCCGTCGGTCGAGCTCGCCGACGCCGTCGAGGTGGAGCTCGGCAAGCAGGTGCCGGCCACCCGCCACCGGGAGCGGGTCGAGGAGTCGCTGTCGGGCCAGGGCGCCGTCGCGCTCGTCGACGACGTCGAGGCGGGGCTGCGGGTGGTGGACGCCTGGGCCGCCGAGCACCTGCAGATCCAGACCGCCGACCCGGCCGCCGTCGCGGCCCGGGTCCGTCATGCCGGTGCGGTCTTCGTCGGCCCGTACGCGCCCGTCCCGCTCGGCGACTACCTGGCCGGCTCCAACCACGTGCTGCCCACCGGCGGCACCGCCCGGCACTCGGGCGGCCTGTCCGTGGCCGCGTTCCAGCGCGAGGTGCACGTCGTGACGTGCACGAAGGAAGCGCTCGCGGACGTCGCGCCGCACATCGCCGCGCTCGGCGCGGCCGAGGACCTGCTTGCCCACGTCGACGCGGTGGAGGTGCGCTCTCGATGAGGAGGCGCTCAGTGAGTTCCAGGGTCGCTGCCGACCCGAGAGCCGCGGCCGGTTCTCGGCCGGCCGTGGCGGTGGCCCGATGACCGAGCAGCGCGCGGGCTCCTTCGGGCAGGGCGACTCGGTCCGGCCGGTGGTGCGGGTGAGCGCGCGGCCCCGTGACGAGGCGACGGGGTCCGTCCGGCCGTGGCGGCCGGTGACGCTCGACGATCTGCCGCTGCGCCAGGACCTGCGCGGCCGCTCGCCGTACGGCGCGCCCCAGCTGGACGTGGCCGTCCGGCTGAACACCAACGAGAACCCGCACCGGCCGTCCGCCGAGCTGGTGGACGCGCTCGGCAAGGCGGCCACCCTCGCCGCCACCGAGGCCAACCGCTACCCGGAGCGCGAGGCCGAGGCGCTGCGCGCCGACCTGGCCTACTACCTCACCCCGGACGCCGGGTTCGGCCTGCACACCAGCCAGGTCTGGGCGGCCAACGGCTCCAACGAGGTGCTCCAGCAGCTCCTGCAGGCGTTCGGCGGCCCGGGCCGCCGCGCGCTGGGCTTCGAGCCGTCGTACTCGATGCACCGGCTGATCTCGCTCGCCACCGCGACCGAGTGGGTGGCTGAGGACCGGTGCGACGACTACACCCTCGACCCGGTCGCCGCGGCCGACGCGGTGCGCCGCCACCAGCCGTCGGTGGTGTTCCTGTGCTCGCCGAACAACCCGAGCGGGACCGCGCTGCCGCTCGACGTGGTCAAGGCGGTGTGCGTGGCGGCCGAGGAGATCGGCGGCTGCATGGTCGTGGTCGACGAGGCGTACGGCGAGTTCCGCCGCGCCGGGGTGCCGAGCGCGCTCACCCTGCTGCCGGAGCAGCCGAAGCTGGTCGTCACCCGGACGATGAGCAAGGCGTTCGCGCTTGCCGGCGCCCGGGTCGGCTACCTGGCCGGCCACCCGGCGGTGGTCGACGCGCTGCAGCTGGTCCGGCTGCCCTACCACCTGTCGTCGTTCACCCAGGCGGTGGCGCGCACCGCGCTCGCCCACGCCGACGAGCTGCTCGGCACCGTCGACGCGGTCAAGGCGCAGCGCGACCGGATCGTCGACGAGCTGCCGGCGCTTGGCGTGCGGGTGGTGCCGTCGGACGCGAACTTCGTGCTGTTCGGCCTGTTCCGCGACCAGCGCGCGGTCTGGCAGTGCCTGCTCGACCACGGCGTGCTGGTCCGCGACCTGAGCCTGCCCGGCTGGTTGCGGGTCACCGCCGGCCTGCCGAGTGAGATCGACGCGTTCCTCGGCGCGCTGCGCTCCATTCTGGCCGACAGCCCGTCGGCGCTGGTGGGTACGAAGTAGCTGTCGGTACACGTAGCTGGCGGGCACCAACGGGCACCAAGTAGAAGGCGAACGAGACATGGCAGGGACGCGGTCCGCCCGGATCGAGCGCAAGACGCTGGAGTCGGACGTGTTCGTCGAGCTCGACCTCGACGGCACTGGTGTCGCCACCGTGGAGACCGGGGTTGGGTTCTTCGACCACATGCTTGCCCAGCTGGGTAAGCACGGCGGCTTCGACCTCACCGTGCGCACCAAGGGTGACCTGCACATCGACGCGCATCACACTGTCGAGGACACCTCGATCGCGTTCGGTGAGGCGCTGCGGGCGGCGCTCGGTGACAAGGTCGGCATCCGCCGGTTCGGCGACGCGATGGTGCCACTCGACGAGGCGCTGGTGCAGTCCGCCGTCGACCTGTCCGGCCGCCCGTACTGCGTGCACGTCGAGCCGGACCTGGCCCCGATGATCGGGACCTACGACACGACGCTCACCCGGCACATCTTCGAGTCGATCACCTCGGCGGCTCGGATCGCGCTGCACGTACGGGTCCTGTCCGGTCGCAACGCCCACCACGTCGTCGAGGCGCAGTTCAAGTCGGTCGCGCGGGCGATGCGGGACGCGGTCGCGTTCGACGCCCGGGTGTCCGGCGTCCCGTCGACCAAGGGCGTCCTCTAGATGGCCGGGAGCCGGCCGAAGGTGGTCGTGCTCGACTACGGGTCGGGCAACCTGCGCTCGGCGCAACGGGCGGTCGAGCGAGTCGGCGCGGACGTCACCGTGACCGCGGACCTGGCCGCCGCCGCGGAGGCGGACGGGCTGGTCGTGCCCGGTGTCGGCGCGTACGCCGCCTGCATGGCCGGGGTCGAGCGGATCGGCGCCGGGCCGACGGTCCGGGACCGGGTCGCCGCCGGGCGGCCGGTGCTGGGAATCTGCGTCGGCATGCAGATCCTCTACGAGCTCGGCGACGAGCACGGCGTGCGCACCCAGGGCCTCGGGCTGCTGCCCGGCGAGGTCCGCCGTCTCGCCGCGCCGATCCTGCCGCACATGGGCTGGAACACCGTCGCCCCGCCGGCCGGCTCGACGCTGTTCGCCGGCCTGCCGGCGGGGACGCGGTTCTACTTCGTCCACTCCTACGCCGCCAAGGCCGACCCTGGTGCCGGCGACACGGTCACCGAGCACGGCGAGCCGTTCGCGGCCGCCGTCGAACGGGGTCCTCTGTGCGCGACCCAGTTCCACCCGGAGAAGTCCGGTGACGCCGGCGCCCACGTCCTGGCCAACTGGCTGGGCACGCTGCGCTGACCTGCCTCCTCGGGCGACTGGTCAGCGCCCGGCGGCGAAGTCCGCGAGCAGGCCGACGGCGGTGTCCAGCGCGGCGGGGGAGTGCGGATACCGCAACCGGGCGAAGGTGACGCCACGGGCCCAGCGTGTGAGGAACCGGAACTCCTCGGCGGCGAGGTCGACGTCGAGCAGGGCCGTGCGCATCAGGCCGGCGCGCAACATCAGCACGCCGTCGACCGACCGCGTCCGCGTCAACTCCGGCCGCTCCGCGAGGTCGGGAGCGTGGGCCGTCTGCGTGCCCGAGAGATTGCCCTTCGGGACGGCACGGTCTGGATCACCAGCGGGTGGGTCCAGACTGATCACGGCCGTCACGGTGACCGGCTTATGCGCGTCGCCTGCCACGGCGTGGCGGCTCTTGGTGGCGTAGCGGGTGAGCACGGTGCCCTCGCCCAGGCCCAGCAGCTGGCCGGAGTCGTGCCAGAGCCGGACCTCCCGGCTACAGGACAGCACCCGCGGCTCGTTGCCCGTGAGGTGGAGCACCGCGGCGTCGTCGCCGAGCAGCGGCCACCCGAGTCGCTGGTGCAACGCCATGGAGAGTGTCGACTTTCCGCGCCCCGAGCGCCCGGTGAGGAGCACGGCGCCGGCGGGGCTGACGAGCGTGGCCGAGTGCAGCACCTCGGTGTCCCGCCGGGCCGCCAGTGCCCACGGCACGGCGGACCCGATGAGGTGGTCCGCTTCCGCTGGGCTCGGCGCGCCGCGCAGATGCCAGGAGATCTCCTCGCCGCCGCCGGCGGGCAGCGAGTACGGGGCGAGGCCCTCCGTGAGAAGCGCCAGGCCGCCGCCGTCCACGGCGCGGATCTCCACGTCGCCGCGGCGCACCCTGATCCGCGCCAGGCGTTGCCCGGCCGGCACCTCGGCCGGCCCGCGGCGCACTGTGATGACGTACGGGGCGGGCGACTGCTGGAGATCCTGGGCCTGGGCCGCCTTCTCAGGCGCCGCGCCTGGCATTCCGTCGCCGGCGACGCGCTGCGCTGGAACGAGCGCCAGGTACCGGTCGTAGCCGGGCAGCCTGACGTCGGCTCGGACCTCGACGGCCCCGAAACGGTAGTGCGCCAGCCGCACCGGCGAAGGGGCTCCGACAGGTGGGGACGAGCAGCCGGTGTCCCGAGGCGCAAGCCCCGGGACACCGGCCGTCGGGAACTCCGACCTGGACACAGGCGCCACGCGGGCGTGGGCGGTCGTGATCCGAGCCGCCCGCGGCACCTCCATCGGCGCTACCTCCTGCTGTTCGGGAGACCAGGATCCAGTGTCAAAGGCATTTCCGCTGGGTCAGCCGCTGGTGAAATCGAGGGGCAGCGCCCCGTCAAAGTTGAGGCCAAGCCCACCGGCGGTCCGCATCGCCAGGCTGCCGTGGCAGACCAGCGCGGGCTTCTCGTAGGGCCGGTGCTCAGCTGGCGCCACAGCGGGCACGTGCTCAACGGTAGTCATGGCACTCTCCAAGATGGTCGACTGTCGTCACGATGAGTTGCATACTGCGGCAGTTCGATTACCGAGAGTAGCAGAACTAGGTGACTCAAAGACGCACCCCGTTGCCAGTGAGCCACGTGTCGACGCCGACCAACTGCCACAACGACGCCAGCCCGTGCAGTGGGTTCGGCGGGTGGCGGCCCTGCCGGGCCGCGGCCGCGGCGGCCTCCCATGCCCGCGTCGCAGCGTCGAGGTCGACCCAGCCGCCGGAGACGAGCGGGCCGCCCGCGAGCACCTTGCCGATCCCGCCCGCGACTTCCAGGGCGTCGACGACGGGCAGGTTGAAGAAGATCTTGCCGGGCCGGGTGCGCACCAGTTCGGGGAGCGTGTCGCCGGCCGCCGCACGCAGCACCGGCTTGGTCAGCCCAGGCTGGTAGAGCGTGGCGCCCGGCGTCGACAGCGCCGCCTCGATCGTCCGGCGGTCATGGAACGGATGGCGCCAGTCCAGGCCGGCCGACGTGTAGAACGCCCGCAGCGTGTCCAGCGTCGACAGCTCGGCCCGGATCGCCGCCTCGATCCAGCGGTGACGCTGTTCGTTCGACGGGTACGCGGCGCGCTCGGCCGCGTCCGCCGCGGCGAAGCGCTCCTCGAGATCCAGGCCACGCAGGCGCTCGGGGCGTAGCCACGGCAGCACCAGGCGCTCCCCGCTGTTCCCGCGTGGGTACGGCGCCGTGGCGAACGCGCGTGCGACGCCCAGCCGCCTGGGCAGCGACCGTGGATTGATCCCGCGCCCGGTCTGGCGCCACAGGGTGGCGAGCCGGCCAGCCCGAAGCAGGTCTGGGAAGTGGTGGCGGTAGCCGGTCCACCACTCGTCTCCGCCCTCGCCGGACAGCAGCACGGACAGTCCCTCGGCGCGCGCCGCGTCGCGGACGGCGTCGGACAACGCGAGGTTGGGGCGCGGCGGGAGGTCGAGAGTGGTCGCCGTCCAGGCCCGCCAGCGGTCCCAGTCGTACAGGTCCGGCTTCACCCGCAGGATCGGCAGCCTGAGACGTTCCTCGACCGAGTCGATCCAGCGCGACTCGTCGTGCGGTTGTCCGGGGAAGACCATGCTGATCGGCACGATGCGGATCGCGGCGCCGCGCCGGGCCAGCGCGTGCGCGACACCGGCCACGGAGCTTGAGTCCAGCCCACCGGACACGCCGACCGCGACCGGGCTGCCGGGGGCCGCTGTCTGCAGCGCCGCGTCGCCGACGGCCGCATCCAGAGCGGCACGCAGCCGGCTTGCCGCGGCCGCCGTGGTGCTGGGGCGCAGGGGTGGGACGATGGAGAACAGCGAGCTGAACGGGCGGCGCGTCCGCGTCCCAGCCGGCCCGATCTCGACCAGGTGGCCAGCTGGCACCCGCTCGACGCCGCGCAGCAGGGTCTCGTTCAGGGTCGTCAGGTCGCGGGTCAGCGTCTCGGCGAGCACCGCGTGGTCCGCCTCGAGCGGGATGCCCGCGGCCCGGAGCTGGGCGTAGTCAGTGCCGAACACCACCCGCTCGGCGGTGCTGTGCAGGAAAAGCCGGCGCATGCTGCGCGGCGAGCGGGCGAGCGTCAGCCGACCGGTCGCCGCATCGAAGACGGCGAGCGCCCAGTCGCCGAGCAGCCGGTCGAGGCAGGAGGGGCCGTAGCGCCGCCAGGAGCTCACGACGTGGCCGGCCACGTGGTCCCGTCCGCTTCCCGCGATGTCGCCCTGCTCGGGCCGGGTGCTTCTGGTGCCAGGCGACCAGCCGTCGACCACGGCCAGCAGCCCGCCGGGGCCCGCGGTGTGGGCGAGGTCCGCGTCGGGCCCAAGTGCCGGGCCGGGTGTCGCGGCGAGCGCGAGTGGGCCGGCCGCCCAGGTGCGTGTAGGGCCACTCGGCGGGGTGATCGCGGCGGCCAGCATCCTCTCGGCCGTCGCGATCGTGGCGGGCCGACGGTCCAGCCGCAGCTCACCGCAGAAGGTCATCGTTCCTCGCAGCGGGGAGCGGTACCGGTAGTCGGCGCCGGTGGCGTGAGTGGATAGGTGGCGATGGGCTGGAACGACCCAGCCGGCCCGGCGTCCGCGGCGTGGGCGTGACCGTCCACCTGTGCCCAGGCATGGGCCGCGAACGGCGTCCCGGTCGCCCTGCGCACGCCGACCACCACGGAGGCCGCCTGCCCGTCGCTGGCCGCGAGCCAGCACCGCAGGACGGAGCGCGGCAGGCATCCCTCCGTACCGCGCCACGCCGCGCCGGCCCTGGTCACGAGCTGGTCGAGCCAGGGGTCGGTGAGGGTCCGACGCCCGGCCGGGAACCAGCGGGCAGCCGGCGAGCGGGCCGCCCGGCCGGCCGCGGCGACCAGCGCGGGCAGCCCGCGGCGGCGCAACACCACCTCGACCGCGCCGGCTGCCAGCCACAGCTGCGCGCTGACGGCGAGTTCCGCGGCGGGCTGGCACCAGCGCGAGCGCGCGCCAGGGCGCTCCTCCCGCGCGGGCCGGGTGGCTGCCCCGGGCGTCATGGCGACTGGCATGGCGTCGTGGTGGCGAGTCGGCGGCTCAGCAACTCGTCGAGTAGCTCGCGCAGGTCGGCCTCGGCCCGCGGTGGGTCGACCCGCCACTCGGCCGCGATCGACAGGGCGGCCCGGCGGACCGCGGCGCCGCGTGGGACGGCAGACGCGCCCAGCTGCCGCCACAGGTGCGCTCCCGTCTCGTTCAACGCGAAGTACGTGCCGTCGTCCGGGTGCAGCAGGACGATCTCGCCCTGGAGGTCGGCGACCTGAACGCCGGGCGCGACCCGGATCTCATCGTGGTCGGTGGGATCCGAACCGGCCCTGGGCGCGGCGTCGGCGCGGGCCGTTTCGGCCTCTCCGATCCGGAGCGGACCCAGGCGGTCGGCGGACGTGGTGGGCTGGTGGCTGCTGTCGGCCATGGAAACCTCCGGCGTGGTGACCGTCGAGGACCGTCTCGTGGCCAGATCACGAAGTGGCTGCGTAACGTGCCAATCAAATCACTCTGCGTAGAGGTTGGGTGCGTCGACACTCGGCACTCGGGCGGGTGGCAGGCCGATGGGCACGTCGGGCTTGCCGCTGTTTCCTGGTGAAGGCCTGCTCGATGGAGGCCGGCTCGGCGCCCCCGCCACGGGTCTTCCGGGATCCGTCAGGTCCCGCTGCCTGGGCAGCGCCCCGGGAGCGGCCCCTTCGTCGCCCGGGCCGCGTTCGACCTCCGGCAGGTCCGCGAGGGCCAGCCGCAGCGCGTCGCGAAAATAACGGTTCGTCGCCGCGAGCTCGGTCGGGCTCCCGAGTGCCTCGAGCCGGCCGTCCTCCAGGACGGCGATCCGGTCGCAGGCAAGCACGGTCGACAGCCGGTGCGCGATGACGACCACGGTCGTCGACCGGTCGACCGCCGCCAGCGCGGCGCGCAACGCGAGCTCGGCATCGGCGTCGAGCGCGCTGCTCGGCTCGTCCAGCACCAGCAAATCCGCCGGACGTGCGAGCGCCCGTGCGAGCGTGACCCGCTGGCGCTGGCCGCCAGACAGCGCCCCGCCGTGTGGCCCGGCGGGATGGTCGACGCCGGCGGGCCAGGCCGCGAGCTCCGGGCCGAGTCCCGCCGCGCCCGCCGCGGTGCGCACCGCGGCGTCGTCGATTCCGGTCCGCAGGAAACGTATGTTGTCCGCGACCGTGCCGCTGACCAGCGCGGGCTGCTGGCCGACGGCCGCCACCCGGCCAAACCACTGCGCCGGGTCGATCTCGGCGCGGTCCACGCCGTCAACCAGGACCCGCCCCCGGCTCGGCTCCAGCAGACCGAGCAGGACGGCGGCGAGCGTGCTCTTGCCCGCGCCGCTGCGCCCGACCACGCCGAGCCGTTCGCCCGGTCGCAACGCCAGGTCCAGCCCCGTCAGCGCCGGCCGGTCCGCCCCGGGATGGACCACGTCGACCCCCTGGAGCCGCAGCCGCCCGGCCGCGGGCGGGCACGGGCGCCGTCCGGCCGGCCGGGCCGGCGCCCAGCGGGCCAGGTGCTCGTCGATCCGGCTCAGGTGGGTGAGCCGCTCGCGGACCTGGTGCGTGGTCCCGACGAGCGCCGCGGCCTGCCCCAGCGCGCGCATGGTCAGCAGGATGACCAGCCCCAGAGTGGGCAGCGCGAGGTCGTCCAGCCACAGCACGGCGAGCAGCACCGCGGTCAGCGCGAGCACAGCCAGGTCACGGGCCAGTCGCGGCGCCACCGTCGTGTGGAACATGATCTTTCCCTGGAGCAGCCCGGCGAGCTCCGCCCGCCGCGCCAGAGCCTCCCCCGCCGCGCCGCGTGCGTTGAAGATCCGCAACTCGCCGGCCACGGTCGTGGTCTCGGTCAGTGCGGCCGCGAGCCCGCTTGCGGCCTCAACCGCCTGACGGTTCGCCGAGTGGGCGCGCCGGCCGCCGAGCCGGGCAGTGACGACCGCGACCGCGCCGACGCCGGCGAACAGGGCGCCGGCCGGTAGCGGGCTCACGGCGAAGGCGGCGACCGTGAACGTCGCCAGCCGCAGGCCACCCGCCACGGCGTCGGCCGCGTGTTGGGCACCCAGCGACACCTGCCCCGCGTCGGTGAACGCCAGTTCCTGCAGCCGCCCGACCGGCTCGGCGCGCTGCGCCGGCCAGTCCGCGGCCAGGTAGCCATGCGCCAGTCGGCCACGCAGCGTCGTCACCGTCGTCGCGCCGATCCGGGTGGTGTGCCGCGCCGCGACGACGGAGACCACGGCCGACGCGGCGGTGACCAGCAGGGCCGCCACCGCGAGCCCGCCGCGTCCGTCCGCGAGCCTGCCGGGTAGTGCCCAGCCGACCCGGGTGTGCCCGGCCGCGAGCGTGATCAGGAACACCATCGCCAGGAACTCCAGGACGCCGGAGAGCAGGCCCAGCGCCGCCATGACCGCCACCCGCCGGGCCGGGCGATCGACCCCCGTCGTGGCCCGCGTCCAGCCCTGGGCGAGGCGGGCTCCGGCCCGCCGAGCCCGGTCGGCTGGGGATCCGCGGCGGGCGGTGGGCCGTCCCGGGGCGTCGGGGCTCGGCGCGGATGGGGTGGTGGGGACTTGGCCGTCCGAGGGCCGGCTGGATGTCACCATGGCCGTGAAGATAGCCAGCAGTCATCAATCAGCTACGGTAGGTAGTGGATGGTGTCGTCCGGGAGGGTGACCGCCCGGTGGCGTCCGGCAGAGCCCTCACCGGCCCGCCCGATGCTCCGCCAGGCCGCGAGTCGCGGCGGACCGCGCCGGGAAGTGTCCAGAAGCGCGAGCGCGAGGAAGCGGGGATGTCCGTGCCCATACGACGGTCGGTGCCGGTCGGCGCGACCCCACCGGATGGTGGCTCGAACGACGTGCGATCGGCATACCCGTTGGTCCCTGCCGGACCGTCGGTCCCCGCCGGCCCGGACGCCGTGGACCGCGTCGCGCGCGCCGCGCTGGCCCTCGCCAGGGACGCGGCGGATGCCCTGCTGATCGAACGGCTGCACCAGGCCGGCATCCGGCCCGTGCTGCTCAAGGGGCCGGTGACGGCGCGCCGGCTGTATCCCGGCGAGCACCGTCCCAGGGTGGACTGCGACCTTCTCGTCCCCCCGGCCCAGTTCGCCAGGGCGCGGGCTGTCCTCGTCGCCGCGGGGCTGCGTCCCTACGACCCCTGCCCGTACGCCCAGATGTTCGGGCACCCGAGCGGGCAGGCGGTCGACCTGCACTGGACGCTGCCGGTGGCGACCGTGCGCGCCGAACGGCTGTGGGCAGTGCTGTCCCGGCACATCGCCGAGTTCCAGCTCGGTGGGACCGTCGTCGACGCGCTCGACCTGCCCGCGCACGCCTGCCACCTCGCCATCCACGCGGTGTCCGTGCCCGCGCGGTCGCAGGCGGCGCGTCGCGACCTGGATCGGGCGGCGGCGCGGATCCCGCTCGCGATCTGGCGGGAGGCGATGGGGGTCGCCGACGAGCTCGGCGCGCGGCCGGCGGTCGCCGCGGCGCTGCGGACCGGCTCGCCGGCCTGCCGGGCCTTGGCGGACGCGTTGGGGCTGCCTGTGCAAGTGCCGTTCGCGCAGCGGCTGTGGCTGGCGGACACCAGCCTGCTGCTCAGCGCGCGGCAGATACTGCGCGCCGCGCCGCCGGAGCACCGCCGGGCGATGCTCCGGCGCTGGCTGCTCCCCACGATGGCCGAGATCGCGAGCCGCGGTCGGCGCCCGGAGGTCCGGGCCGTGACGCCGGCGGCGCTGCCTCCGCTGGGACGGATGCTGTGGTACCGCGCACGTCAGATCGTGCTGTTCGCTGCCGCGGTCCACCGCGCGGCCCGCACGCCCGCCGGTACCCGGCGTCTCGACGAACCGGCGGCGCCTGTGCCGATGCCGTCCGACGCGCGCCCGCCCGCCGACCTGACCGTCGCCTGACGTGGACCCGGTGCGCCCGGCGGAGGCTGGCGGCATCGCGACGGGTCCCGTCCCCTCCGGGTTCCGCTGATCCGCGAGCGCTTTTCATCCCGCTCTCCCAGGGCGCCATGAAGGCGGAGCGAATAATTCTGGTGTCGATGGAGTTCCGCCGGAATCGTGGCCGGTATGCGTCGATAAAAAGATCATCGCGCCGGTGGCGATGAACCTCCTTCTTTGCTGGTGAACGCCGTCCGGGATGTGGCGCGCGTTACCTTCAGCCCAGAAACAAAGCCATGACGGCGCCAAGCCAGGGCTCCCAGCTATTCAGGGCCTAGGTGCCGCGATGCCGTACCGGCCGTGCTGAAACCCGACGAAGGGAACCTCATGAAACTCATGCCTCGACGCGCGGGGCGGTGCGCCGGCATTCTCGCCATCGCCGCCGGCGTGGCGTTCGCGGCGGCCTCGCCCGCCTCCGCCGCCTCTCCGAACAGGGCAGACGCCGTTCGCCTGAGCGGGATCGTCGACCACGGTCCGGTCGTGGAAAGCACCTACCCGGGTGACTCGTGGAACGATGCCACGAGTATCAGCGTGCCGTCGCTGCTCACCGCCGGCCCCGTCGCCACCGTGGCCATCTCGACGGCCGCGAGCGCGACGGTCAGCGGCCTCTCTCTCGCCCTGACGACGGCGGCCGCCCTGAACGCCGACTCGCTCTATTCGGGCTGTGCCTACGACGTGGGCAGCGGTGTGGTGAGTGGGACCGCTCAGATCGGGAGCGGACAGATCACGACCCCCGGGGCGCCGATCGCTCTCGCGACGAACCCGGCCCCGAACACCGTCATCTCCATCCCGGCTGTGGGCACCCTGACCCTCAACCGGCAGCGGGAGGCGCCGGACGGCACGCTGACGATCGACGCGGTGGCGGCCAGTCTGTTCGGCGGCCTGGAGACCGTCACCATCGCGACGTCGGTCTGCAACGCGGACACACTGACCTGACGAATCTGAGGAACGGCCCTGGAAATCCCCGGGGACACTCCGACGGACCTCGGCGGTGCTTCGGCGCCTCCGAGGCTTCGTCGAGGAACGACGTGGCCGCCGGCGGTCCCGGCACGGCGTCGCCGCGCCGCCGGCCCTCCTTGCCGGGCCGGGCTCGAACCGCGGACCCGTAGGGTGGTCGCGTGACGCTCACCCTGCTGCCCGCCGTGGACGTCGCCGACGGCCTGGCCGTTCGGCTGGTCCAGGGCGAGGCCGGATCGGAGACCTCGTACGGCGACCCGCGCGACGCCGCGCTCGCCTGGCAGCGCGACGGCGCCGAGTGGATCCATCTCGTCGACCTGGACGCCGCCTTCGGGCGTGGCTCCAACCGGGAGCTGATCGCCGAGGTGGTCCGCTCCCTCGACGTCGCCGTGGAGCTGTCCGGCGGGATCCGCGACGACGACTCGCTGGACGCGGCGCTCGCCACCGGCGCGGCCCGGGTGAACGTCGGCACCGCCGCCCTGGAGAACCCGGACTGGGTGCGCCGGGCCATCGACCGGGTCGGCGACCGGATCGCCGTCGGGCTGGACGTCCGCGGCACGACGCTGTCCGCCCGCGGCTGGACACGTGACGGCGGCGAGCTGTTCGACGTCCTCGCCCGGCTCGACGCCGACGGCTGCGCCCGCTATGTCGTCACCGACGTCCGCCGCGACGGCACGCTCACCGGCCCGAACCTGGAGCTGCTCGCCGCGGTCACCGCCGCCACCGACCGGCCGGTCGTCGCCAGCGGCGGAGTGTCGTCGCTCGCCGACCTGAGCGCGATCGCCACCGTCCCCGGCGTCGAGGGCGCGATCATCGGCAAGGCGCTCTACGCCGGCGCGTTCACCCTCCCGGAGGCGCTCACCGTCGCCGGCGGCGAGACCGCGGCGGGCGCCCGGCGATGAGCGTCGCGGTCCGCGTCATCCCCTGCCTGGACGTCGACGCCGGCCGGGTGGTCAAGGGCGTCAACTTCACCGGCCTGCGTGACGCAGGCGACCCGGTCGAGATGGCCCGCCTCTACGACGCCGAGGGCGCGGACGAGCTGACCTTCCTCGACATCACCGCCTCCAGCGGCAACCGGGAGACGACGTACGACATCGTCCGGCGCACCGCCGAACAGGTCTTCATCCCGCTGACGGTGGGCGGCGGGGTGCGCGCCGCCGACGACGTGGACCGGCTGCTGCGCGCCGGGGCGGACAAGGTCGGCATCAACACGGCCGCCGTCGCCCGTCCTGAGCTGCTGCGCGAGTGCGCCCTGCGGTTCGGCAGCCAGTGCGTCGTGCTGTCCGTGGACGCGCGGCGCTCGCCCGACCAGGACGGGCCGCGCTTCGAGGTGACCACCCATGGCGGCAGGAAGGGCACCGGCCTCGACGCCGTGGCCTGGGCGGCGCGCGCCGTCGAGCTCGGCGCCGGCGAGATCCTGCTCAACTCGATGGACGCCGACGGCACCCGCGACGGCTACGACCTGGAGATGATCGCCGCGGTCCGCGCGGAGGTGGGCGTCCCGGTGATCGCCAGCGGCGGCGCCGGCCAGCTCGCGGACTTCGCCCCCGCCGTCGCCGCCGGCGCCGACGCCGTGCTCGCGGCCAGCGTCTTCCACTTCGGCCATCTGCGCATCGCCGATGTCAAGGAAGCCCTGCGCGACGCCGCCGTGCCCGTTCGTTAGGCCCGGGCCACCTCGTGGCCGCGCGGGAGTACGCGGCCCGTTCCTGGTGTTGCAGGGTGGATGTCACGCGCCTGTCACCGGGCTGTAGCGAAACCACGGTCGGTGGCGGGCGTACGCGCGTTGGCGAGAGGAGAGAGGTGCCCGCACCTGGTGACGCCCCGGACGAGCCGCCGAGCCCCGGTGGCCCCGTCGACCATCTCAACCCTCCCGGTTTCGCCCAGTCGGCGCGCGCGATCGACGAGACCCGCTCGGTCATCCGGCGCGGGCTGCGGATCCTGCTGCTGGCCGTGCGCGAGGAGCGCCGGCTGTTCGCGCTGTCGGTCTTCGGCAGCGCGCTGTTCGGCCTCGCGACGGTGGCCAGCTCCTACGTGCTCGGCGAGGTGACCCAGCGGGTGATCGTCCCGTCGCTGCGCGACGGGCACGCGGCCTGGGGGAGCGTCGTGACCGCCGCGTTGCTGGTGTTCGCGGTCGGCGCGACCCGCGCCGTGGGGATGTTCTTCCGCCGGTTCGCGGCCGGTGTGCTGCAGTACCGGATGCAGGCCCACTACCGGCGCCGCGTCACCCGCCAGTACCTGCGGCTGCCGCTGGCCTGGCACCAGCGGCACTCCACCGGCGCGCTGCTGTCGAACGCGAACGCCGACGTCGAGGCGCTGTGGGCGCCGATCGCGCCGTTCCCGTTCGCGGTCGGCGTGGTCGTGATGCTCGCCGCCGCCGTGGGGCTGCTGGTCGCGACCGACCCGCTGCTCGCCGCCGTCGGTTTCGTCGTCTTCCCGCTCGTCGGCGTCCTGAACCTCACCTACTCGCGGCTGGTCTCGCCGCTGTTCGCCCGGGTGCAGGAGCTGCGCGCCGAGGTGAGCACCGTCGCGCACGAGTCGTTCGACGGCGCGCTCGTCATCAAGACCCTTGGCAGGGAGGCCGACGAGACCGCCCGCTTCCGCCGGTCCGCCGAACAGCTGCGAGACGCGATGATCCGCGCGGGCCGGGTCCGCGGGGTGTTCGACCCGCTGATGGAGGCGCTGCCCAACTTCGGTGTGCTCGCCGTGCTCGTCGTCGGTGCGCACCGGATCGGCTCCGGCGACCTGTCGGTCGGTGACCTGGTCCGGGTGGCCTACCTGTTCACGCTGCTCGCCTTCCCGATCCGGGCGATCGGCTGGGTGATCAGCGAGATGCCCCGCTCGGTGGTCGGCTGGGGCCGGGTGTCCGCGGTGCTGACCGCCGAGGGCGAGCAGGAGTTCGGCACGGAGCGCCTGGCCGGTACCGGCCCGGCCACGCTGCGCCTCGACGGCGTCGGCTACCGCTACCCCGCACCCGTCGACGCCGACAGCGAGGACCACGGCGACAGCGAGGACGACGGCGGCCGCGCCAACGACAGCGTCGGCGGCGAGGCGGCGGTGTCGGGCGTGGCACTCGCGGATGTCACCTTCGAGGCACGTCCGGGCAAGGTGCTCGCGGTCACCGGGCGCACGGGCGCCGGGAAGTCGACGCTGGTGAGCCTGCTCGCCCGCCTCGTCGACCCGGACACGGGCACCGTCCGCCTCGACGGCGCCGATCTGCGTGACCTCGCCGCCGATGAGGTGACCTCCGCGGTCGCCCTCGTCGCCCAGCAGGCGTTCCTGTTCGACGACACCGTCCGCGCGAACATCACCCTCGGCCTGGACCTGCCCGACGACGCCGTGTGGGACGCGCTGCGCCTCGCGCAGGCGGACCGGTTCGTCGAGGCACTGCCAGGCGGCCTGGACACCGAGGTGGGGGAGCGCGGCACCACCCTGTCCGGCGGCCAGCGCCAGCGGATCTCGCTCGCCCGCGCGCTGGTCCGCCGCCCCCGGCTGCTCGTCCTCGACGACGCGACCTCCAGCGTCGACCCGCGGGTCGAGGCGTCGATCCTCGCCGGCCTGCGGGCGCTCGGCTCGGCGGGGTCGTCGACCGTGGTCGTCGTCGCCCACCGCCGGGCGACGATCGCGCTCGCCGACGAGGTCGTCTACCTGGAGGCCGGCCGGGTCGCGGCGCACGGCCGGCATGACGAGCTGCTCGTCGGCTCACCCGGCTACGCCGAGCTGCTCACGGCCTACGAGCGCGCCGCCGCCGACCTCGACGCACGGCCCGGGCTGGACGCGTCCAGGACCGTTGGCCTGGACGCCGACGACCTTGGCCACGGCGACGGACTCGACGAGGAGGTTATGTCGTGACGACCGCCACGGCGGGCCCGGTCCCGCCGCAGCGCGGCGCTCCGCCGGCCGCACCGCCGGCCGG
>NZ_KI912267.1:681803-749323 GCF_000235425.2 Pseudofrankia saprophytica | reverse complement strand
GCCCGCCGCCGCGCCGCCCGGTGCCGACGCGCCGGCGACGAGGGAGGGGCTGTGGAGCACCGCCCGGCGGCTGCGCCGGCTCGCTCCGCAGGCGACGAACGGGATCGGCGTGACGCTGCTGCTCGCCCTGATCGCCACCGTCGGCAAGATCGTCATCCCGCTGACCGTGCAGCAGACGCTCGACCGTGGCGTCACCGGCTCGGACGGCGTCGACCTGGGTCTGGTGCGCACCGCCGTCACGATCGCGGCGGTCGCGATCGTGGTGACGGCGACCGCCACGTACGTGATGAACGTGCGGCTCTACAAGGTCTCCGAGGGGGCGCTGGCGACGCTGCGGGTGCGCGCGTTCCGGCACATCCACGACCTGTCGATGCTCACCCAGGCGACCCAGGCCCGCGGCGGGCTGACCGCCAGGGTGACCACCGACGTGGACCAGATGTCGCAGTTCCTGCAGTTCGGCGGCGTGATGCTGGTCGTCTCCGTCGGCCAGATGGTCGTCGCGACCGTGCTGATGCTGGTCTACTCCTGGCCGCTGACGCTGCTGGTCTACGTCTGCTTCGTCCCGATGGTGTTCGCGACCCGCCGCTTCCAGCGCCGGCTGGCCACCCGGTACGCCCTGGTGCGCCGGCGGGTCGGGGACATGCTCGGCGCCGTGTCCGAGTCCGTGGTGGGTGCCCACGTGGTGCGTGCCTACGGTGCCCAGCGGCGTACCGCCACCCGGGTCGACGAGACGGTCGAGGCCTATCGCTCGGCGCAGAGCCGGGCACAGGTGCTGGTCGCGGTGGTGTTCTCGGCGGGCGAGCTGGTCAGCGCCGTGGCGCTCGGCGGGGTGGTACTGCTCGGCGTCGGCCTCGGCGTCGGCGGGCAGCTGTCCACCGGCCGGCTGGTGGCGTTCCTGTTCCTGATGACGCTGTTCGTCATGCCGGTGCAGATGCTCACCGAGGTGCTCAACGACGGCGCGAACGCGCTGGCCGGCCTGCGCCGCGTCCTGGACATCCTGGACACCCCGAGCGACGTCCGCGACCCGGCCGAGCTCGACGTCGCTGGCGTCTCCGAGGGCTCGGACGCCGCTGGCGACTCGCGTGGCGCTGGCGGCCGGGACCTGCCGGCCGGCTCGCTCGACGTGACCTTCGACGAGGTCACCTTCCGGTACCGGACCGGCCCGCCGGTCCTGCACGGCGTCGACCTGCGGATCCCGGCCCTGGCCCGGGTCGCCGTCGTCGGCGAGACCGGGTCGGGCAAGACGACGATCGCCAAGTTGCTGACCCGGCTGATGGACCCCACCGGGGGCGAGGTGCGCATCGGCGGGGTGCCGCTGACCGAGGTGCGCTTCTCGTCGCTGCGCGGCCGGGTGGTCATGGTGCCGCAGGACGGTTTCCTGTTCGACGCGACGGTCGCCGACAACGTCCGCTACGGCCGGCCCGGCGCCACGGACGCCCAGATCGGCGCGGCCTTCACGCGGCTCGGCCTCGCCGACTGGCTCGCGGCCCTGCCGGCCGGGGTACGCACCCCGGTGGGCGAGTCCGGCGGGCTGCTGTCGGCCGGCGAGCGCCAGCTCGTCGCCCTCGCCCGCGCCGAGCTCGCCGACCCCGACCTGCTCGTCCTCGACGAGGCGACCTCCGCCGTCGACCCGGCGACCGAGGTCCGCATCGGCCAGGCGCTGCTGGAGCTCACCCACGGCCGCACGTCCGTGACGATCGCCCACCGCCTGTCCACCGCCGAGACGGCGGACCTGGTGCTCGTAGTCGACGCCGGCCGCGTCGTCCAGCGCGGCATCCACGCCGACCTGGTCGCCCAGCCCGGCGTCTACCAGCGCCTGCACGCCTCCTGGTCCGCCGGCATCGCCGCCCTGTAGCGCGGCCCTAACAGAGCCCTACCGGCCCTACCAGCCAGGCTCGGCGAGGTCCCCGCTCCCCGCTCAGTGGGTGGGGGCGCGGCTCTCCTGGACGAGCAGGACGCGGCTGGTGGGGCCGGGGAGCTGGCGCCAGCGGTGGGGGACGACGCCGGGGTAGTAGAGGGTGTCGCCCGGGCCGAGGGCGAACAGGCCCTCGCCCGCGACCTCCACCTCGATCCGGCCGGTCATCACGAAGGCGAACTCGTCGCCGGGGTGGGTGAACGCGTCGCCGAACTCGGTCGGCGCGCCCTCGAAGAGCACCGGGTACATCGCGCGCGTGCCGGACACCAGCGAGCGCGCGACGCCGACCGGGTTCTGCGCCAGGACGCCGCCGCCGGCCCGCACCAGGCTCACCCGCCGCCCGGCGGACGGGCCGTCGGCGTCGGCGTCGTCGGCGGCCTCGTCGGCGGTGCCCATCGACATGAGCTCGAGCTGCGTCGTGCCGAGCGCCTCGGCGATCCTGTGCAGCGAGACCATGCTCGGCCAGGCGAGGCCTCGTTCCAGCTGGCTGAGGAAGGGGTGCGACAGCTCCGCGAGGGCCGCGAGCCGCACGAGCGTGAGCCCTCTGCGCTGCCGCAGCGTCCGGATCGACCGCCCGATCCGTTCGCGCACCTCCCGCTCGCTCGTCCCGGCCCGGGCCTGCTGGCCGACCTCATCCGTGCACATGGGCGCCATCGTCCCATTTGCGCCGGCACTTCGGCCCGCGACGAACCGTCGGGCGGCGGTGCGCCGTCCCGTGAGGGATGCGGGCATGGCCCCTTTGGGCGGAGCGTGTTCGCCGGCGTACCGCCGGTCAGGCCTGGGCAGCGGTCACGCGGGTGGCGAGCGCGAGCAAGGCGTGGTCGGTGCCGGGCGCGCCGATGAGGGCCAGGCCCACCGGGCGGCCGCGCACCAGCAGGAGCGGGAGGACGACGACCGGCAGGCCGGCGAGACCGGCGGCGCAGGTCAGGGTCAGGGTGGCGGCACGCAGGCGGTCCTTGGCCTCGACGGCGAGGTCGATCGCGGGTGCCGGGCCGCTGGTCGCGGGAACGACCAGAACGGCACCGGTGCCGAGCGCGGCGCCGAGCGTCGCGCGGACCTGGGCGCGGACCGCACGGGCCGTCGTCAGCTCCTCGTCGGTGACGGCCGCCGCGCCGGCGAACCGGCCGGCGATGCCGGGGCCGAGGACGCCGGGGTGGGCGGCCACCCACGCCCCGTGTGCCTGGTTCGCCTCGAAACCCTGGCCGTGGCGGAAGGCGAGGAACCAGTCGCGCAGCCGGCCGGCCGCGATCGCCGGCACCCGCCGGACCGGCAGGTCGACGGCCGCGGCGAGCGACGGGACGGCGCCGGCGAGCGCGGCGGCGGTGTCGGGCTCCGCGAGGGCGACGAGGTCGTCGGCGACGAGCAGCGCGCCCGGCGCTGGCAGCGCGGGGTCGGCGGGCGGCAGCAGCACCGCGCCGACCCGTGCGAGCGTGGCCGCGTCGCGGGTGAGCCACCCGACGGTGTCGAAGCTCGGCGCGAGCGGGACCACCCCGGCGGCCGAGACCGCCCCGTGCGTCGGCCGGATGCCGAACAGGCCGCAGTAGGACGCGGGCACCCGCACCGAGCCGCCGGTGTCGGTGCCGAGGCCGACGTCGACCAGGCCGAGCGCGACGGCGCTCGCCGGGCCGCTGCTGGATCCGCCGGGGATGACGCCCGGCGCGGTCGGGTTCGGCGGCGTGCCGTAGTGGACGTTCGTCCCGGACAGGCTGTACGCGAGCTCGTCGGTCTGCGCGAGCCCGGTGACGTCGGCGCCGGCAGCGAGCAGCGCGGCCACCGCTGGCGCGTGCTCGGCCGCGGGCGCCGCCTCGGCGAGCCAGGCCGGGTTGCCCGCCCCGGCGCGGTGCCCGGCGACCGCGAACAGGTCCTTGACGGCGACCGTCAGCCCTCGCAGCGGCCCCTGGTCCGCGCCGGCGACCAGCGGCTCGCCCCGTATCCGCCAGACCGCCGCCGTGCTGACCTCCACGCCAGGTGCCGGCGGGGGCGAACCGCTGACGTGCGCCGCCGCGACCCGCCACCGTGACTGGCCGCCCGGGCCGGGTCCGGAGTCGTCGGGCACCGCCACCCAGACCTGGGTCTGCAGGCCGCGGCCGCCATCGGCACGGGTGATCTCGGCGACGAGGACGGCGAAGGCCGGGCCGTGCGCCTGGACGTGCAGCCGATCGACCGTACGCGGCCCGGGCAGCCCGCCCCGGGTGCCCCTGGTGCGGCGGAACTCGCTGATCTCGGCGTGCCCGACGAGCACGCCGCTGGCGTCGGCCCGCAGCGTCGCCGGCTCGTCGAGGAACAGCTCGTCCAGCGCGTCCAGGTCGTTGCCGAGCAGCGCTCGCTCGTACCGCCAGAACGCCTCCTGCAGCCCCGCCGGCCAGGCTGGGTCGTCGACGGGCGCCCCGGTGCCGTGGGAGGCGGCGGGGGACTGGCCGACCGCGTAGAAGCGGACGTCGCGGGACACGGGCAGCTCCTTCGGCCACGGCGACAGGCGGCGGCGGGCGACAGCCTGTGGCAGAACAGACTGTGGCAGGCGACAAACCGCCTCAGTAGACCACCTGACGGGCCACCCGACGTGGCCCGGAGCGGGGCGCGAGAGGGGCGTAACGGATGGGTGATGGCGCTGAAACACCCGCGCGGCAGTGTTCATGGCATCAACACCGTGGCGAGGGGAGTGCGATGCGCGTCGGCGTGTTTCTCTTCGGGGCCGTCGAGATGGGCGACACCATCGGCGCCGGCGGCACGGAGCCGACGGCGCGTCGCTACACCCAGGCCGAGTTCCTGGCCGCGACGCGCCGCATCCTGGACACCGGCGTGCTCGCCGACGAGCTCGGCTACGACGCCTTCTGGCTGACCGAGCACCACTTCCAGCACGAGGGCTACGAGGTCGTGCCGAACGGCCTGCTGTTCGGCGCCTTCCTCGCCGAGCGGACCCGCCGGATCCGCATCGGCACGATGTTCAACGTCGTCGGCCAGTGGCACCCGCTGCGCCTGGCCGAGGACTTCGCGATGCTGCACAACCTCTCCGGCGGCCGCGGCATCCTCGGCGTCGGCCGGGGCACCGTGCCGCGCGAGATCGAGCCGCTCTCGCTCGGCCGGATGTCGATCGGCTCCACCGACAACCCGGACGCGCTCGCCGCCGACGCTGTCAACCGCGACGTCACGAACGAGGCGCTCGACCTGCTGCTCACCGCGCTGGACAACGAGACTTTCAGCCACCGCGGCAGCCATTTCCAGGCACCTCCGCCGGGCATCCCCGACCGGGGCGGCGAGGTCGAGTCACTCACCCTCATCCCGCGTCCGGCCTACCCGTACGAGGTGTGGCAGGCGATCAGCAGCCCCGGCTCGCTGGCGGCGGTGCCCGCGCGCGGATTCGGCGGCGTGTTCTGGCTGGCCAGCCGCTCGCTGCTGCGCGCCCGCTGGGACCGCTACGCCGAGGTCTACGCCGATACGCATGGCGGCGCGGCGCTCGCCCCCGGCGAGAAGCGGATGGTCGTCCTCAACACCTACGTCGCGGACACCCGCGAGCAGGCGATGGAGCTCGCGCGCCCCGGCCACGACGAGTTCTGGCGCTTCCTCGGCCCCTACGGATGGAACCGGGCCTACCTGGGCCCCGACGGCGGCATGCCGCCGGCCGGCTGGGTGCCGACCCTGGAGGACTCCGTCGAGCAGGGCGTGTGGGCGGTCGGCACCGCCGAGGACGTCGCCGAGTCGATCCTGCGGCTGCGTGACGACCTGGGTGGCCTGGCCGACCTGACGATCTTCCCGACGGGCCCCGGCGAGAGCTACGACGCCACCGACGAGCAGCTGCGCCGCTTCGCCCGCGACGTCCGTCCGCTCCTCGACGCCGCGGAGCCCGTCGCGGCCGGCTCCGTCGCGGCCGATGCCGCGCCATGACCGACCAGGAACCTGCCGTGCCGCTCGGGCCGAGCGCCGTCAACAGCTGGCGGGTCGGACCCGGCGCGGTGGACCTGCGGCGCCCGGCCCAGCCCGAGCGGGCGCTCACCGTGCCGGCCCTGCCGCAGCGGCTCACCCTGGACCTGGCCCGCACCGCCGTCGTCGTGATCGACATGCAGAACGACTTCTGCCACCCCGACGGCTGGCTCGCCGGCATCGGCGTCGACGTCACCCCGGCCCGAGCGCCGATCCCGGTGCTCGCCGAGCTGCTCCCGGCGTTGCGCGCCACCGGCGTGCCGGTCGTCTGGCTCAACTGGGGCAACCGCCCCGACCGGGCCAACCTGCCGCCGGGCGTGCTGCATGTCTACAACGGCGACGGCGCGGGCACCGGCATCGGCGACCCGCTGCCGAACGGCTCCCCGGTGCTCACCGAGGGTGCCTGGGCGGCGGCCGTCGTCGACGAGCTGCAGATCGAACCGGGCGACGTCGAGGTCTCCAAATACCGGATGAGCGGCTTCTGGGACACCCCGCTGGACACGGTGCTGCGCAACCTGCGGGTCGACACGTTGCTGTTCGCCGGCGTCAACGCCGACCAGTGCGTGCTCGCGACGCTGACCGACGCGGCCTGCGTCGGCTACGACGTCGTGATGGTCGAGGACGCGGTCGCGACGACGTCACCGGAGTTCTGCATGGAGGCGACCGTCTACAACGTCCGCCAGTGCTTCGGCTTCACCGTCACGGCCGCCGACCTCGCCGACGCGCTGAAGGCTTTGGGTTGAGCGCCGCCGAGCCCGCCGGGCCGCCCGTGGTCCGGCCACTGGCCGAGGTGACGGCGCACCGGATCTCACCCGCCGACACCGTCAGGCTCGCCGTCCTCAGCGGCCCGGCCCAGGGCTCGCCGACCACCGTCGTGTTCGAGATCTGGGAGCCGGGGGGCTCGCAGCCACCGAACTCCCATCCCGCCTCGACGGAGACCTTCGTCGTGCTCGCCGGCACCGGCCTCGCGCACAGCGACGGGCACACCCGCCCGCTCGGCCCCGGCGACGTGCTCGTGCTGCCGCCGGGCTCCGTCCACCGCATCGTGAACACGTCCGACACCGACCGCCTTTACACGATCACCGTCATGGCGCCCGACGACGGCTTCGCCGCGCTGATCGAGCGCGGCCCGGTCGCCGGCCTGGACCCCGAGGATGTGGCCGTCCTGCGGGAGAACGCCGCGCCGTGAGCGGGCGGGAGCGGCTGATGGCCGACCAGGACCCCTGGTTCGTGACCCGAAGACTGCGCGACGGCGTGTGGCTCGTCGCCGAGCCGTGGCACGTCTACTGCTTCCTCGTCGTCGGCACCGAGCGGGCCGTGCTGGTCGACACCGGCACCGGCATCGCCGACATCTCGGCCCCGGTCCGCCGGGTCACCGGGGCGCCGGTGCTCGTCGTCAACACCCACGCGCACGACGACCACCGCGGCGGGAACGGCTACTTCGACGAGGCCGCGGCCCACCCGATCGCCGTCGAACGGCTCACGCACGAGGTCCCCGCCGAGCGCGTCGGCGCCTACCTGACGGTGGCCGCCGAGCAGCTCGCCGCCTACGAGACGGCGCTCGCGCTCGACGACCGTTACTTCCACCTGTTCACCGCCGACGTCCGGCCCCGCGCGCTGCCGCCGGGCGTCCGCGCCGCCACGGCCGCTCCGATCGGGACGGGGCCGGCGGCCCGCCCGCTCGCCGACGGCGACGTGATCGACCTGGGCGGCCGGACGCTGCGCGTCCTGCACAGCCCGGGACACTCGCCGGACTCGCTGTGCCTGCTCGACGAGCGCGACGGCCTGCTCTTCGTCGGCGACACGCTGATCACCGGCGACTTCTGGGCGCACACCGACGACACGGACCTGGAGGCGTTCGTCACCAGCCTGCGCCGCCTCGACGGCGACCTCGCCGGCCAGGTCAGCCGGGTCATGCCGGCGCACACCCGCTCCTGCGAGGCCGGGCCGCACCTGCTGCGCGACGCCGCCGACGCGATCGAGGCCGTGCACACCGGCCGCAGCACCGGTGAACCGGGTCTCGACCTCTACGGCCGCCCTGTGCTGCGCCACCGCTTCACCGAGTTCAACATCCTCAGGCCTGCTGTATAGGACACGGGCCTTGGCTTGGTGACGTCTCGGCGGCGAGTCACCATGCGGCGCGCAGGCGCGCCTCGCGGAGGCCCGGCCCACGAGCGAAGCGAGGTGGGTCGGGCCGCAGCGAGGTCGCCGGAGCGCCCGTTCGCGGAGGAGGACACGGCGCGGAGGTCCCTTGGGAGCGAAGCGAGTAAGGGGCCGGAGCGCCGTGCCCGCACGGAGCGAACCAGAAACACGGCAGAATGGGCCCGGTGAGTGTGACCTCGTCAGGGCTCGACCCGGCGCTGGCCGGGCGGCTGAAGCGGGACGCCGCCGGGCTGTTCCCCGCCGTCGTCCAGCAGTACGACACCGGCACCGTCCTCATGGTCGGCTGGATGGACGACGAGGCGCTGCACCGGACACTGACCACCGGCCGGGCCACCTACTGGAGCCGCAGCCGCCGGGAGTACTGGGTCAAGGGTGACACCTCCGGCCATGTCCAGTGGGTGCGCTCGGTCGCGCTCGACTGCGACGGTGACACGGTGCTCGTCCAGGTCGACCAGGTCGGCCCCGCCTGCCACACCGGCGCGCGCAGCTGCTTCGACGGCCGCGAGCTGCCGGCGGCGCACGGCTCGCCGGATGGCCCGACGCCCCAGACGGGAGAGCCCCGATGACGACCGGTGAGATCTCACCCGACCGCGCCGCGTTCCGCGCGCTGGCCGCCGGCCACGCGGTCGTGCCGGTCACCCGCCGGCTGCTCGCCGACGGGGAGACGCCCGTCGGCGTGTACCGCAAGCTCGGCGGTGGCCCGGGCACCTTCCTGCTGGAGTCGGCCGAGCACAGCGGGATGCGGTCCCGCTACTCGATCATCGGGGTGCGCGCGGCGGCGACCCTGACCGAGGTCGACGGCGTGGCCTGCTGGGCCGGGGGGCCGCCGCCGGCGGGGGTACCGACCGGCGGTGACCCGCTGGTCGTGCTGCGCGCCGTGGAGCAGGCGCTGCGCGCGCCTCGGCTGCCCGGCATGCCGCCGCTGATGGGCGGACTGGTCGGCTACCTCTCCTACGACTTCGTGCGCCGCATCGAGCGGCTGCCCGAGCATGCCGTCGACGATCTGCGCATACCCGAGCTGCGCCTGCTGCTGTGTACCGACCTCGCCGTGCTCGACCACGCCGACGGCTCCTGCCTGCTCGTCGCGAACGTGTTCACGCGCGCGCCCGGCGCGCCGGCCGGCGCGCCCGCCGCGGACGGGACGTATCCGACGGTCCCGCTCGACGAGGCGGCGCTGGACGCCGCGTACGACGACGCGGTCGCCCGGCTGGAGGTGATGACCGCCGAACTGCACAAGTGGACCGAGCCGACCGTCGCCGCCACCGGCGCGCTCGCCGCCCTCGACATCGCGGGGTTCACCTCGGCGATGGCGCCTGGCCAGTTCCAGCAGGCGGTGGAGCGCTCGATCGAGGAGATCCGCGCCGGCGAGTGCTTCCAGATCGTGGTCTCGCAGCGGTTCGAGCGGGCGACCTCCGCCGGCGCCCTCGACATCTACCGGGTGCTGCGGGCGTCGAACCCGAGCCCGTACATGTACCTGCTGCGCTTCGGCGACTTCGACGTCGTCGGCACGTCCCCCGAGGCGCACGTCAAGGTCACCGGCGACCGGGCGCTGCTGCACCCGATCGCGGGCAGCCGCCCGCGCGGCGGCACCCCCGAGGCGGACGCGGAGCTCGCCGCCGAGCTGCTGGCCGACCCGAAGGAACGCGCCGAGCACGTCATGCTCGTCGACCTGGTTCGCAACGACCTGGGCCGGGTCTGCGTGCCGGGGACGGTGCGGGTCGTCGAGTTCGCCACGATCGAGCGCTACTCGCACATCATGCACATCGTCTCCACCGTCACCGGCCAGGTCACGCCCGAGCACAGCGCCGTCGACGTGCTCGCGGCGACGTTCCCGGCGGGAACCCTGTCCGGGGCGCCGAAGGTGCGGGCGATGGAGATCATCGACGAGCTCGAGCCGACCCGGCGCGCCCTCTACGGCGGTGTCGTCGGGTACCTCGACTTCGGCGGCGACCTGGACACCGCGATCGCGATCCGCACCGCGCTGGTCCGCGACGGCTGGGCCTATGTCCAGGCCGGGGCCGGTATCGTCGCGGACTCGGACCCGGACGCGGAGGACCGCGAGAGCCGCACGAAGGCCGCGGCCGTGCTGCGGGCGATCGAGATCGCCGAGTCGCTGCGTTCCCCCGGCTGAGGCTGGGCTGGGCGTCGGGGCGCTTCGCGTCCTCCGTACGTGGTCGGGAGTCCAGGCACATGAACCAGAAGGCAAGTATCGACGCGGACGAGGCGGTCGGCGTGCCTGCGCCGATGGCCTCGGGCGCTGACGCCGACGCGGCCGTGCGGATGCACGTGCGCGACGCGGCCGGCGGACTCCCGGCCGGCCGGCCGGGGCTGGCCGGCCGGGCGGGCCTGGGCGCCGCTGTGCTCGCCTGCCTCGTGGGGGCGGGGCTGGTGCTGTTCGCGAGCTCGGCGACGTGGGCGCGCACCGAGGTGCGGGACGCGACGACGACCGGTGGCGGTGCGGTGGGGACGCCGCTCGCGGTGGCCCTCGGCGGCGGGGACCTCGCGCCGGCGGTGAGCGCGCTCGGGCTGGTGGGCCTCGCCGCGGCGGTCGCCCTGGTGGCGACCAGGGGCGCCGGCCGGCGGGTCGTCGGGGTGCTGGTCGCCCTGGCGGGCGTCGGTGTGGTGGTGCTCGCCGCTCGGATCGGGGTCACGCCAGAACCGGCCGTGCGCGCGGCGCGCCACGTCGTGGACCTCGCCCCCAGCGGCCATCCCCGGATCGGCCAGGTCCGGCTCTCGGCCGCCCCGTGGGCCGCGGCGCTGGGGGGCCTGGCGTTCGTCGGCGCGGGCCTGGTGGCGGTGGTGTTCGGTCCCCGCTGGCCGGGCATGGGCGGCCGCTACCACACCAGGGCGCCCCGCCCGCTGGACGACTGGGACGCGATCGAGCGCGGTCAGGACCCGACGGCCTCGGCCGACTCGGTGGACCGGCCCGACCGGCCCGACCAGGGCGGTTAGCTCAGGTAGCTCCACGAACACGCTCTACCGTCCGGATCGTCGCGCTGGTGCCCGGACGCGGGATGGGTCCGAAACGGCGATGATGCGCGGGATGGCCGTGCCGGATGATGTGCCGGGCTCCGCGCGGGTGGGCTCCCGTCGGCGGGGAAGAACGAGCAACAACGAGACAACGACGCTGCGTGTCCGCCGAGACGGCCATCGTTGCAGGATATGACCTGCTTAGCCGTTGATCGTCTGCAAATGCCTAGTCCGGACGATCGCCGGGCAACTACGGACGGTCAAGGATTCGGCGCGGCCATGGGGGGCCATGTGCGTTCCTGGTGCGTGGGCCTACCATCGGCGCCATGGCAGCGAAAGCCAGAGGAGCCCGGCTGTGACCGTCCTCGACGAGATCATCGCCGGTGTCCGTGCCGACTTGGCCGAGCGTGAGGCGCGTATCCCCTTTGACCTGCTCAAGCAGCGGGTCGAGAAGGTCCCCGACCCGCGGGACGCCCTCGCGGTGCTGCGCGCCCGCCGCGTCGCAGTGATCGCCGAGGTGAAGCGGCGCAGCCCGTCGAAGGGCGAGCTCGCGGGCATCCCCGACCCCGGGGCGCTCGCCGGCATCTACGAGTCGGCCGGCGCGGCGGCCGTCAGCGTGCTCACCGAGCGGCGCCGCTTCGGTGGGTCGCTAGCCGACCTGGACGCCGTCCGCGTAGCTGTCGACGTGCCCGTGCTGCGCAAGGACTTCATCGTCTCGCCCTACCAGGTCCTGGAGGCGCGGGCGCACGGCGCCGACATCGTGCTGCTGATCGTCGCGGCGCTGGACCAGCCCCGGCTCGTCGGCCTGCTCGAGCGGATCGAGTCGCTCGGCATGACGGCGCTGGTCGAGGTCCACGACGAGACCGAGACGATGCGCGCGCTCGACGCGGGGGCCCGGCTCGTCGGCGTCAACGCCCGCGATCTCAAGACGCTGGAGATCAGGCGCGAGACGTTCGCCCGGCTGGCCCCGCTGGTGCCCTCCGGCGTGCTGAAGGTCGCCGAGTCCGGCATCCGCGGCCCGCACGACCTGCTCGCCTACGCCGAGGCCGGCGCCGACGCGGTGCTGGTCGGGGAGGCGGCGGTCAGCGGCTCGGACCCACGCCAGACGGTCGCCGACCTCGTCGCCGCGGGCGCCCACCCGGCCACCAAGGTCGGGCGCTAGCGCCGGGCGCGAGCTCCCCGCGCCAGCGCCCGCGCGGGGCTGCTCGGACCCGAAGAACGGGTGGGGTGGGTGGATAGAGTCGGGGCGTGAGCCCCAGCAGCGCCGGAGCTACCGGCACCACCGCACCGGCCGTCCCCTCGTTCCTGGACGCGGAGCCCGGGGCGCGGCCAAGCGTGCCGGACACGCTGGGGCACTTCGGGCCGTTCGGCGGGCGGTTCGTGCCCGAGGCGCTGATGGCCGCCCTGGACGAGCTGACCGCGGCCTACGACGAGGCCCGCGCGGACCCGGCGTTCGTCGCCGAGCTCGACGGCCTGCTCGCCAGCTACGCCGGCCGGCCGACCCCGGTCACCGACGCGCGCCGGCTCACCGCGCGCATCGGCGGCGCCCGGCTGCTGCTCAAGCGCGAGGACCTCGCGCACACCGGCTCCCACAAGATCAACAACGTGCTCGGCCAGTGCCTGCTGACCAGGCGCATGGGCAAGACCCGGGTGATCGCCGAGACCGGCGCGGGCCAGCACGGCGTCGCGACCGCGACCGCCTGCGCGCTGCTCGGCCTGGAGTGCGTCGTCTACATGGGCGAGGAGGACACCCGCCGCCAGGCGCTCAACGTCGCCCGGATGCGCCTCCTCGGTGCCGAGGTCGTCCCGGTCACCTCCGGCAGCCGGACGCTCAAGGACGCCATCAACGAGGCGCTGCGCGACTGGGTCGCCACCGTCGATCGCACGCATTACTGCATCGGCTCGGTGATGGGCCCGCACCCGTTCCCGATGCTGGTGCGTGACTTCCAGCGGATCATCGGCGTCGAGGCCCGCGAGCAGGTGCTCACGCTCACCGGGAAGCTCCCGGACGCGATCGTCGCCTGCGTCGGCGGCGGCTCGAACGCGATGGGGATCTTCCATCGTTTCATCCCGGACACCTCCGTCCGGCTGATCGGCTGCGAGGCCGGGGGCGACGGCCTCGCCACCGGCCGGCACGCGGCCGCGATCGCCGGCGGCGGCTCCGGTGTGCTGCACGGCATGCGGTCGTACTTCCTGCAGGACGACGACGGCCAGACGAAGGTCTCGCACTCGATCTCCGCGGGCCTGGACTACCCGGGCATCGGCCCGGAGCACGCCTGGCTGCACGACACCGGCCGGGCGACCTACCGGGTCGTGGACGACGCGGCGGCGATGGAGGCGCTCGCCCTGGTCGCGAAGACCGAGGGGATCCTGGTCGCGATCGAGAGCGCGCACGCGTTCGCCGGCGCGTTCGACGTCGCCCGCGAGCTCGGCCCGGACGCGACGGTCCTGGTCAGCTGCTCGGGACGAGGCGACAAGGACGTCGACACGGCGGCCCGCTGGTTCGGCGTGCTCCCCGCCGACGGCGGTGAGCCCGCTCACAGCTGACCCGGGGTGGGCGACAGGCATCCCGACAGACATCCCGACAGGCACGCGCATGACGGCCGAGACCGGCCGGGAGACGGACAGCTGGTGCAGGCACAGGGCACGCGCGGGCGGCTCGCGGACACCTTCGCGGCGGCACGCAAGGAGGGCCGCTCGGTCCTGGTCGGCTACCTGCCGGCCGGATTCCCGACGGTCGACGGCGCCATCGCGGCCATGCGCGCCATGGTCGAGGCCGGCGTGGACGTGGTGGAGGTCGGCCTCCCGTACTCGGACCCGACGATGGACGGCCCGGTCATCCAGGAAGCCGCCGACGCCGCGTTGCGCGGCGGGGTCACCACCGCCGACGTGGTCCGCACCGTCGAGGCGGTCGCCGAGACCGGGGCGCCCACGCTCGTCATGACCTACTGGAACCCGGTGGAGCGCTACGGAGTCGAGCGCTTCGCCGCGGACCTCGCCGCCGCCGGCGGCGCTGGTGTCATCACCCCCGACCTGCCTCCGGAGGAAGCGGCCCCGTGGCTCGCCGCCGCCGGCGCGCACGACCTCGACCCGGTCTTCCTCGTCGCGCCGAGCTCGACCGACGAGCGGATCCAGCTGGTGACCGGCATCACCGGCGGCTTCGTCTACGCCGCGTCGCTCATGGGTGTGACGGGCGCCCGCCAGTCGGTCGGCGCCGCGGCCGAGGGCCTGGTCAAGCGGGTGCGGGCGGTGACCGACCTGCCGGTGTCGGTCGGCCTCGGCGTGCGCGACGGCGCCCAGGCGGCGACCGTGGCCGCCTTCGCCGACGGCGTGATCGTTGGCTCGGCCCTCGTCGGCGCCCTGCTGACCGCCGAGCGCGCGGGCACGGGGCTCTCAGCCGGCCTGGACGGCATCCGGGCGCTCACCGCCGAACTCGCGGCGGGGGTCCGCCGCCCTTCCCCGGCCACGGGCGACGCCTGACCGCCCGCCACCGCCGCACGACGGTCGGTGGGTAGGCGCTGTCCAGCTCTTGTTTGCCGGAGGGGTGGACGAGGCGGCGGTGTCGCTAGGTAGCCTTGCGCCGTGGTACTAGCCGCGATTCCCAGCCCATCCCGAGGCGTCATCCACCTCGGGCCGCTGCCGCTGCGCGCCTACGCCTTTATGATCATAATTGGCGTCGTCGTCGCGGTCTGGCTGACGGGGCGGCGGCTGCGCGCCCGCGGGGCCGACCCGAACCTCGCCGGGGACGCCGGCGTGTGGGCGGTGCTGTTCGGCATCGTCGGCGCCCGGCTCTACCACGTCATCACCAGCCCCGAGGCCTACTTCGGGGCGGACGGGCACGTCGCCGACGTCCTGAAGGTGTGGAACGGCGGGCTGGGGATCTGGGGGGCGGTCGCCGGCGGCGCGCTGGGTGTCTGGATCAAGACGAGGCGGTCGGGCGTCTCGTTCCTGATGTTCGCCGATGCGGCGGTGCCCGGCATCGTCCTGGCCCAGGCGATCGGCCGCTGGGGCAACTACTTCAACCAGGAGCTGTTCGGCCGGCCCAGCACGCTGCCCTGGGCGCTGGAGATCGATGCGGCGCACCGGCCGGCCGGGTACGAGCAGTTCGCGACGTTCCACCCGACGTTCCTGTACGAGTCGCTGTGGTGCCTGGGTGTCGCCGCGGTCCTGCTCCTCGTCGACCAGCGGCGCCGCCTCGGCCGCGGCCGACTGCTCGCGCTGTACATCATGCTGTACACCGTCGGCCGGGCCTGGATCGAGGCGCTGCGCATCGACGACGCCACGCACATCGGCGGCCTGCGGCTCAACGACTGGGTCAGTATCGCGGTCTTCGTCGGCGCGCTTCTGATGTTCATCCTCCTGCGCAAGCCCGTGGACCGGGGCGGCGAGCCACCGGCGGCGGTCACCCCCGCGCAGACCGGTGGCGACGCGCCCGAGGCCGGGACCCCGGCCGAGGAGAACGCGACGACGGACCCGAACGTGACGGACGCCAAGCCGGTGGACGCGAAGCCGGCGGACCTCAGGCCGGCAGGCGCGGCGACGGCCGCCGCCGCGAGTCCCGCGGACGAGGTGCTGGCGGACGAGATCCTGGCGGGCACCAAGCCCAGCGAGTCCCTGCCGGCCTCCCCAAAGCCGGCGGCCACCCCGGCCACCCCGGCCACCCCGGCCACCCCGGCCACCCCGACCGGCGACCTCGCCGGCTCCGCCGACGCGGGCGAGGTCGTCACGGCCGGCGCCGTCACCGCGAGGGTCGGCCTGGACAAGTCGAGCGGCGCCGGGGCCGCGGACAGCGGCGGGGACGGTCCCGCTGGCGGTAGCCCTCGCGATGCCTGACTCCGGCCTGGGCCACCGGCACCGGGACACGCATCGCGACGTCTCCGGTGGCTGGCTGCGCCCGGCGGTGTTCGGCGCGATGGACGGGCTGGTCAGCAACGTCGCGCTGCTGTCCGGCTTCGCGGGCGGCGCGTCGTCGCGGTCGACGGTGCTGCTCGCCGGGCTCGCGGGGCTGGCCTCCGGCGCGTTCTCGATGGCCACCGGGGAGTACACGTCGGTCACGTCACAGAACGAGGCGATGGCCGCCGAGATCGAGGTGGAACGACGGGCGCTGTCGGACTTCCCGACGGACGAGCGTGCCGAGCTCGCCGCCACCTACGCGAGGAAGGGCGTCGACCCGGAGCTCGCCGACGCGGTGGCCCGTCAGCTGCACGCCGACCCGGAGGTCGCGCTCGCGATCCACAGCCAGGAGGAGCTCGGCGTCACACCCGGCCGGCTGCCGAGCGCGCTGGTCGCCGCGGCCTCCTCGTTCGCCGCGTTCGCCGTCGGGGCCCTGGTACCCGTCCTGCCGTACCTGCTTGGCGCCGACACGTTCCTGGCGAGCGGTGTGCTGGCCGCCGTGGCCCTGTTCGCCGTCGGGGTGGCCGTCAGCCGGTTCACCGGCCGTTCGCGGCTGCTGTCCGGCGTCCGCCAGCTCGCCCTCGGCGCACTCGCCGCCGGCGCCACCTACCTGGTCGGCGTCCTCGTCGGGGGCGTCAGCTAGGAGGCCGTCGGCCACGGGGTCGTCGACCGCCCCCGGGCGCGCGAATGGTGGGAACATACCTCCCTAAAGGGGGGGTACGAACCGGGCAGGTCAGCGTAAGCCGGGTGTGTATGGAACACAACTGTCACATTCATGTGACCTGGCGGACACTGACGATCTCAGCGAATCGGGCGGGGGCGTGGCACACTCGTTGCAGCGTATGACGCGACTGGCTCACCGCGCCCTGACCCGGCTGACATGGCCTCAGCTGACATGATCCCAGCTGTCTCGGCCCTGGCTGTTCGGGGCGGGTCTTCCGTACCTGGGAGACCTCGAGGCGCGCTGTGCCCAGGCACCGGTGCCTGGCGCCCGGTGCAGGCCGTCGTCGCGTCACCCGGACAGCGTCGTCCGCACCCCTTCAGGCCCTGAAGACGGACAGGACACCTCCGGATGCCGACTAAGCAAGGTCTCTACGACCCCTCCTTCGAGCACGACGCCTGCGGTGTCGGGTTTGTCGTCGATGTGCACGGCCGGCGTAGTCATGAGCTGGTCGACCAGGGCCTTACGGTACTGCGCAACCTCGACCATCGGGGAGCCTCGGGTAGCGACCCGGACACAGGTGACGGAGCCGGCATCCTCGTCCAGATCCCGGACGTGTTCCTGCGCGACGTGGCCGGCTTCCCGCTGCCGGCTCCCGGCCGGTACGCCGTCGGCATCGCGTTCCTCCCGCAGGTGGCCGGTGACCGCGACGAGGCGGTGCGCACCATCGGCAGGCTGACCCGGCAGGAGGGCCTGCGGCTGCTCGGCTGGCGTGAGGTGCCCGTCGTCAGCCACATCGTGGGCCACGCCGCCCGCGAGGTCGAGCCCCGGATGCGCCAGCTGTTTGTCACGCTGCCCGGTGTCCCGGTCGCGGCGGCCGTCGGCGCGCCGGTCGAGGACGACACGCCGTTCGACGTCATGGAGCTGGAGCGCCGCGCGTTCTGCCTGCGCAAGCGGATCGAGCGGCAGACCGGGGTCTACCTTCCGTCGCTGTCGGCGCGCACGCTGACCTACAAGGGGATGCTGACCACCCACCAGCTGTCGGCCTACTTCCCCGACCTCGACGACCCGCGGTTCGCCAGCGCCATCGCCCTGGTGCACAGCCGGTTCTCGACGAACACCTTCCCGAGCTGGCCGCTGGCGCACCCCTACCGGCTGATCGCGCACAACGGTGAGATCAACACCGTCCGCGGCAACCGCAACTGGATGCGCGCCCGCGAGGCGCTGCTCGCCAGCGACCTGATTCCCGGCGACCTGTCCCGGTTGTTCCCGATCTGCGCCGCCGACGCCAGCGACTCAGCCAGCTTCGACGAGGTCCTCGAGCTGCTGCACCTGGGCGGGCGCAGCCTGCCGCACGCCGTGCTGATGATGATCCCGGAGGCCTGGGAGAACCACGCGGAGATGGACGCGCGGCGCCGCGCCTTCTACCAGTTCCACGCCACGCTGATGGAGCCGTGGGACGGGCCGGCGTCGATCGCCTTCACCGACGGCACGATGATCGGCGCGGTGCTCGACCGCAACGGCCTGCGCCCGTCGCGTTACTGGATCACCGACGACGGCCTGGTCGTCATGGCCTCCGAGGTCGGCGTGCTCGACATCCCGCCGCACCGGGTGATCCAGAAGGGCCGGCTCCAGCCGGGCCGGATGTTCCTCATCGACACCGCCAAGGGCCGGATCGTCAGCGACGACGAGATCAAGTCGGAGCTCGCCACCGCCTCGCCCTACGGGGAGTGGCTGCACGCCGGCGTCATCCAGCTCGCCGACCTGCCGGCCCGCGAGCGGGTCGTCTACAGCCACGCGTCGGTCACCCGCCGTCAGCAGGTCTTCGGCTACACCGAGGAAGAGCTGCGGATCATCGTCGCGCCGATGGCGCGCACCGGCGCCGAGCCGATCGGGTCGATGGGCACCGACACCCCGATCGCGGCGCTCTCCGAGCGGCCGCGGCTGCTGTTCGACTACTTCCAGCAGCTGTTCGCCCAGGTCACCAACCCGCCGCTGGACGCGATCCGCGAGGAGCTGGTCACCAGCCTCGGCAACTACCTGGGGCCGGAGGGCAACCTGCTGACGGCGAGCCCCGCCACCTGCCGGGTGGTCCACCTCCCCTTCCCGGTGATCAGCAACATCGAGCTGTCGAAGATCATCGGCATCAACGACGACGGCGACATGCCCGGCTTCGCCGCGGTCACCGTCCGCGGCCTCTACGAGGTCGCCGGTGGGGGTGCGGCGCTCGCGGCGCGGATCGAGGAGATCTGCGTCGGGGTCAGCGCGGCCATCGCCGACGGTGCCCGCATCATCGTGCTGTCCGACCGCGACTCCGACGAGCGGCTCGCGCCGATCCCGTCGCTGCTGCTCACCGCGGCCGTGCACCACCACCTGATCCGGGAGAAGACCCGCACCAAGGTCGGCCTGATCGTCGAGGGCGGCGACGCGCGCGAGGTGCACCACATCGCGCTGCTGGCCAGCTACGGCGCCGCCGCGGTCAACCCGTACCTGGCGTTCGAGGGCGTCGAGGACCTCATCGGCCGCGGCGAGATCGAGGGCGTCACCCCGGAGCAGGCCGAGAAGAACCTCATCAAGGCGCTCGGCAAGGGCGTGCTGAAGGTGATGTCCAAGATGGGCATCTCCACCATCGCCAGCTACACCGGCGCCCAGGTCTTCGAGTCGATCGGCCTGCGCTCCGACGTCATCGACAGGTACTTCACCGGCACCGCCTCGCGCCTGGAGGGCGTCGGCATCGACGTGCTCGCCGCCGAGGTCGCCGCCCGGCACGCCCGCGCCTACCCGCGGGTGGCCACCGAGCTCGCGCACCGCAGCCTCGAGATCGGCGGCGAGTACCAGTGGCGCCGCGAGGGTGAGCTGCACCTGTTCAACCCGGAGACGGTGTTCCTGCTGCAGCACGCCACCAGGACCCGCCAGTACGACGTGTTCAAGGAGTACACGGCCAAGGTCGACGAGCTGTCCAAGCGCGACGCCACCCTGCGCGGGCTGTTCGAGCTGCGGCCCGGCCTGCGCCGACCCATCCCCATCGAGCAGGTCGAGCCGGTCTCCGAGATCGTCAAGCGGTTCGCCACCGGCGCCATGTCCTACGGCTCGATCAGCGCAGAGGCGCACGAGACGCTCGCGATCGCGATGAACCGACTCGGCGGCAAGTCGAACACCGGCGAGGGCGGCGAGGACGCCGAGCGGTTCGTCCCCGACGCGAACGGCGACCTGCGCCGCTCGGCGGTCAAGCAGGTCGCCAGCGGTCGGTTCGGCGTGACCAGCGAGTACCTCGCCAACGCCGACGACCTGCAGATCAAGATGGCGCAGGGCGCGAAGCCCGGCGAGGGCGGCCAGCTGCCCGGCCACAAGGTCTATCCGTGGATCGCGAAGACGCGGCACTCGACGCCGGGCGTCGGCCTGATCTCGCCGCCGCCGCACCACGACATCTACTCGATCGAGGACCTCGCCCAGCTCATCCACGACCTGAAGAACTCGAACCCGAAGGCGCGGGTGCACGTCAAGCTGGTCGCCGAGGTCGGCGTCGGCACCGTCGCCGCCGGCGTGTCCAAGGCGCACGCCGACGTCGTGCTCATCTCGGGCCATGACGGCGGCACCGGCGCCTCGCCGCTGACGTCGCTCAAGCACGCCGGCGCCCCCTGGGAGCTGGGCCTGGCCGAGACCCAGCAGACGCTGCTGCTCAACGGGCTGCGCGACCGGATCGTGGTGCAGGTCGACGGCCAGCTCAAGACCGGCCGTGACGTCGTCATCGGCGCGCTGCTGGGCGCCGAGGAGTTCGGCTTCGCGACCGCGCCGCTGGTCGTCGCCGGCTGCGTGATGATGCGGGTCTGCCACCTCGACACCTGCCCCGTGGGCGTGGCGACCCAGAACCCGACGCTGCGGGCCCGGTTCACCGGCAAGCCCGAGTTCGTCGAGAACTTCTTCACGTTCATCGCCGAGGAGGTCCGCGGGTACCTCGCCCAGCTGGGCTTCCGGACGCTCGAGGAGGCCGTCGGCCGGGTCGACCTGCTCGACGCGACCGCCGCCGTCGAGCACTGGAAGGCCGAGGGCCTCGACATCAGCCCGCTGCTGCACACCCCCGAGGCGCCGTTCGGCCGGTCGCTGCACAACTCGGCCAGCCAGGACCACGGCCTCGACAAGGCGCTCGACAACTCGCTCATCCAGCTGTGCGAGGGCGCGCTGGAGGACGGCCGGCCGGTGTGGCTGGAGATGCCGATCCGCAACGTCAACCGGACCGTCGGCACCATGCTCGGCTACGAGGTCACCCGCCGCTACGGCGCGGTCGGCCTGCCGGACGACACGATCTCGCTGCGCTTCACCGGCTCGGCCGGCCAGAGCTTCGGCGCGTTCGTCCCGCGCGGCATCACCCTCACCCTGGAGGGCGACGCCAACGACTACACCGGCAAGGGCCTGTCCGGCGGGCGGATCATCGTCTTCCCGCCGAAGGAGGCGCCGCTGCGCGCCGAGGAGAACATCATCGCCGGCAACGTGCTGCTCTACGGCGCGACCGCGGGCGAGGCGTTCTTCCGGGGCGTCGTCGGCGAACGGTTCTGCGTGCGCAACTCGGGCGCGACCGCCGTCGTCGAGGGCGTGGGCGACCACGGCTGTGAGTACATGACCGGTGGCACGGTCGCGGTGCTCGGGCCGATCGGGCGCAACTTCGCGGCTGGCATGAGCGGCGGCGTCGCCTACCTGTACGCCCCGGTGAGCGCGCGGATCAACACCGAGATGGTCGACGTGGAGCCGCTCGACGCGGAGGACCGGGCGCAGCTGGTCAGCCTGCTCACCCGCCACCGCCGCGAGACCGGCTCGACGGTCGCCGCCCGGCTGCTGGCGGACTGGGAGGACGAGCAGGAGAAGTTCGTCAAGGTCATGCCCCGCGACTACAAGCGGGTGCTGACCGCGATCAAGCAAGCCAAGGAACAGGGCATCCCCGCCGACGACCTGATCATGGCTCTAGCCCGCAGCTGACGCAGTTGGGCTGGGACTCGCCGGGGGTAAAACCCTGGTGGGGAGGTTCAAGATCAAGCAGCCGGGCCAGACGCGGAGGCCCGTCCGCGAGCGCCGGGGTTCCTGCGGAATCGGCGAAGCCGATTTCGGAGGTCGTGACGTGGCCGGGCCGCGGCGGAGGTCGCCGGAGCGCGCCGCCCGGACGAAGCGAACCATCAATAAGGAGCGGCATGGCTGACCCGACTGGGTTCCTCCGGCACCACCGGGAGCTTCCGGCGCGCCGGCCCGTGGACGTGCGGATCCAGGACTGGCGGGAGGTGTACGAGGAGTTCCCCTCGCCATCGCTGGCCGCGCAGGCGGCGCGCTGCATGGACTGCGGCATCCCGTTCTGCCACAACGGCTGCCCGCTGGGAAACATCATTCCCGAGTGGAACGACCTCGCGCGCCGGGGTGAGTGGTCCGAGGCGATCGACCGGCTGCACGCGACGAACAACTTCCCGGAGTTCACCGGGCGGCTGTGCCCGGCGCCGTGCGAGGCGGCCTGCGTCCTCGGGATCTCCGACGACCCCGTGACGATCAAGCAGATCGAGGTCTCCATCATCGACCGGGCGTTCGCCGACGGCCGGGGCGTCGACCCCATACCGCCGTCGACGCGCACCGGGAAGAAGGTCGCCGTCGTCGGCTCCGGCCCCGCCGGGCTCGCCGCCGCCCAGCAGCTCACCCGGGCCGGGCACGACGTCACCGTCTACGAGCGCGCCGACCGGATCGGCGGCCTGCTGCGGTACGGCATCCCCGAGTTCAAGATGGAGAAGGCCGTCCTCAACCGCCGTATCGCGCAGATGGAGGCCGAGGGGACGAAGTTCGTCACGTCCTGCGACGTCGGCGTCGACATCGGCGCGGACGAGCTCCGCGCGTCGCACGACGCGGTGGTGCTGGCCGGCGGCTCGACCATCGGGCGCGACCTGCCGGTGCCGGGACGGGAGTTCTCCGGCGTGTACCAGGCGATGGAGTACCTGCCCCTGGCCAACAAGGTGCAGGAGGGCGACCTCGCCGAGCCGCCGATCAGCGCGGCGGGCAAGCGGGTCGTCGTCATCGGCGGCGGTGACACCGGCGCCGACTGCCTCGGCACCGCCCACCGCCAGGGCGCGGTCTCCGTGCACCAGTTGGAGATCATGCCGCGGCCGCCGGAGTCCCGCCCGCCGGCGAACCCGTGGCCGAGCTACCCGATCGTCTACCGGGTGTCGTCGGCGCACGAGGAGGGCGGCGAGCGGGTGTACGCCGTCTCCACCGAGTCCTTCCTCGGTGACGAGGACGGCCGGCTGCGCGCCCTGCGGATGCACGAGGTCCAGATGGTCGACGGCAGGTTCCAGAAGGTCGAGGGCACCGACGTCGAGCTGCCCTGCGAGCTGGTGCTGATGGCGATGGGCTTCGTCGGCCCACAGCGCGAGGGCCTGGTCAACGATCTGGGCGTCGAGCTGGACGCACGCGGCAACGTCGCCCGCGACGCCGGCTGGCAGTCCTCGGTCCCCGGCGTGTTCGTCGCCGGCGACATGGGCCGCGGCCAGTCGCTCATCGTCTGGGCGATCGCCGAGGGCCGCTCGGCCGCGGCAGCCGTCGACCGTTACCTGGTCGGCGCCACCGACCTGCCGTCCCCGATCACCCCGACCCGCCGCTAAGCGCCGGATCCCGACCGGCCGGTAGCTTCTACCTTCTTGTGGCTGTTGCAGTGACCATGGCTACGTTGCAGTGACTATGGCTATCACGATGGCCGTGACGATGACTGTGACGATGACTGTGGCTTGTGATCGTGATTTGTGTTCGGTGGCCGTGTCGCTCGGCACGGTCACCGAACGCGGCGAGAAGCCTTTGTAGAATGTGATTTGCTTCTTTGAGAATGGGATTTTCATCCAGGCTTCGGCCAATTGTGGCTGGTACCGCGGGGATGGGGGTCTCGGCAGCCACGGACGGCGGGGAAGAGGTCGCCCCCAGAGCCGGAAGACCCGTGGTGCGACGTGGGTTACGGCCGGGTGGACGTATCGCGACGCTGACGGATACGCTGCCCGGGCCTCGGCAGGGCCACGGCCCCCGGGACCGCCAGTGATTCCCGCCGCGTTCCGAAAGCGCCGGGTCAGGTTTCTTACACGTCATCCAGGCTTATGGGGGTTTGGTGCGGGGTAGGGTCCACTCGGTGAGAGTCGTGCTGCTCGGCCCGCCGGGCTCAGGCAAGGGAACGCAGGCCGCCCGGATCGGCTCCCGTTACGGCGTCCCGGCGATCTCCACCGGCCGGCTGCTGGACGCCGAGATCGCCGCCGGTTCCCCGCTCGGCCGCCGCGCCGAGGCGTATGTCCGTGCGGGCGACCTCGTCCCCGACGAACTGGTCCTCGACCTCGTCGCCGACCGGCTCTACGGCTCCAGCGCCGCCGCGGTGGTGGATCATGTGCCCGCGACCGCGCGCGCCTCGAAGGACGCGGAAGCTCTCGGCACGTCCTCGGAGGCGTCCGCGAGGTCGTCCACGGTCTCCACCGGCACGCTGACCGCGCCGTCGGCGACCCCGGCCGCGGACGTCTGCCAGGGTTTCCTGCTCGACGGGTTCCCGCGCACGCTCGCGCAGGCCGAGGCGTTCGACGCCAGGTTCGCCGAGGCGGGCTGCGCGCTGGACGTCGTGCTCGACCTAGACGTCGACGAGTCCACCGTGCTGGAGCGGATCAGGCATCGCGCCCGTTCCGAAGACCGGCTGGACGACGACGAGGAGACCGCCCGGCGGCGCCTCAAGGTCTTCGCCGAGCGCACGGCGCCGCTGCGCGCCTACTACGCCGCCAGCGGCATCCTGCGCACCGTCGACGGCTCCGGCACTCCCGACGAGGTCGCCGCCCGTCTCGAGGCCGTCCTCACCGACGTCACCCGTGGATAGCTGACAGATCAAGACACCACGCGCCCCCGGTCCCTGGCCGGGGGCGCGTCGGCGTGTCCGGGCTTTGGGTTCGGCTGGCGGACGTTCGCCAAGGTCCGTAGAAGTTGTGTCGAGTATGCAGATTAGATACTTTATGCCTATTGTGGCCATGTCCGCTGTGGCTGCTGGTGTCCGGTATCTGATCAGGAGTGCGGATGGTCGAGTTCAACCCGTATGACCTCGCGACCTATCGCGACCCGTACCCGGTCTACCGGGCACTGCGGGAAGAGGCGCCGGTCTACTACAACGCCGACCTGAAGTTCTGGGCATTGTCGCTGCACGCCGATGTCCTGGCCGCGCACAACGACTGGCAGACCTACTCCAGCACCGGCGGAGTCACGATCGAGGGCCGCGAGGCCGGCGCCCCTATGATCATTCTGCGGGACCCGCCGGAGCACCGCTGGCACCGCAAGATCGTCAGCAAGGTGTTCTCCCCGCGCCGGATGCTGGCCCTGGAGCCCTACATCCGTCGCCGCGCTGGCGAGCTGCTCGACCGTTTCCTCGACGCCGACGAGTTCGACGCCGTCCGCGACTTCTCCGTCCAGCTGCCCCTCGACGTGATCAGCGAGCTGCTCGGGATCCCCCAGGAGTACCGGCAGACCATCAACGAGTGCAGCGACCGAATCCTCGCTCGTGGCGAGGGCGTCGACGAGGAGGCGGAGTTCATCGCCGCCAACGCCGAGATCATCAACATCTATCTCTCGCTGGCGGCCGAACGGCGCAGGAACCCGACGGACGACCCGATCAGCCTGCTGATCACCACCGAGGTGGACGACGACGAGGACGGCTCGACCCGGACCTTGCCGGACGACGAGATCGCATTCCGGTTCCTGGAGCTGGGCGCCGCCGGCCACGAGACCGTCGCCAAGGCCATCCCGAACGGCCTGATGGCCCTGACCCGGTTCCCCGACCAGCGCCGCCTCCTGCTGTCCGACCCGTCCCTCTACGACCGGGCCGCCGGCGAGACCCTGCGCTTCGACGCCCCGTCCCAGCTGCAGGGCCGGACCGCCACCCGCGACGTCGAGCTGCACGGCGTCACGATCCCGGCGGGCGACCGGGTCATGCTGATCACCGGCTCGGCGTTGCGTGACGAGCGGGTCTACGAGAACCCCGACGTGTACGACCTGAACCGGAGGGACGAGCCGTCGACGGTGTTCTTCGGCTTCGGTATCCACCGGTGCCTGGGGGCACACCTGGCCCGGCTCGAAGTCAAGATCGCGCTGGAGGAGGTCCTCAAGCGGTTCCCCGACTACGTGGCCGATCCGGAGCGGGCCGTGATGAAGGTGTCGTCGAACGTCCGAGGTGCGGCTAACCTGCCGTTCGTGACGAAGGGCGCCGCGCTGGCGTCGGCGTAGGGCTGGTGCGGCGGCGGCGGCGGCGTAGCGGCGCGCTCCCGCCGGTCGCCGCGTTCATGATCGCCGCCGCCGTGTTGCCATCGTCACGAAATCGCCGGATTCACGACGGCCGCAACACGGCGGCGGCGATCAACCCGGCGTGGGACGGCTGTCGAGAGCTGGCTCAGCTGAGCCGGTCGAGTACTGCGGCGAGGATCGCGGTGTCGACGTCGTCCAGGTGGGCGGCGAGGGTGTCGCGGTCGCGGTCGCCGGCGAGGACTCGGCGTAGCGCGGCGACGAGGTTTGCCCAGTCGTTGGCCTTGGCCAGTTCGTCGAGTACCTGGTCAACCTCAGTGGGCAGGGGCTGGCGGGCGTTCGCTGCGGTGGCAACGGCCGAGATGATCGGTTCCCATGCCGCGAGGCGGCGGTCGGGGTCCGGCCCGGAGACCGGTTCGGGGGGTAGAGCGCGGGCGGCGTTGATCAGATCGTGGAGGGCCTGGTCGGCGGTGGCCCGGTTGCCGGCGAGACTGTCGACGAGGCCCGCCCAGCGGACGCCGTCGACCTGGCTGACGAGGGTATCGACCGCGGCGACGGTGTCGGGGATATCCAGGTCGGGGCCGCCGGTGAGGTGGTGACTCAGCGCTTGGGCGGTATTTGCCTGCCAGGTGCTGGTGATGCCGGTGAGGTGGTAGAGCAGGGTGGCGGCGATCCGGTGGGCGAGTACCAGGCCGGTGGTGGTGGGGTCGAGGTAGTTGGCGAGGTTGTGGTGGGAGATGGCGATGGCGTTCGGGTCGGGTCGGATGTAGCTGAGGCGTAGGGCGGTGTATTCGAGGCGGGTGGCCTCGTCGGGGCGGCCGTAACTGTTGGCGAGTGCGGCGCGGGCGGAGAACGTCTTGCCGACCATGTCGAGGTCGCCGGTGTCGGTAAAGACCCGTTGGCAGTCGGCCAGCAGTGCGTCGGCGTCGTCGAGGCGGCCGAGGCGTAGCAGCGAGCCGTAGTCGTTGAACCGGCTGCGGGCGATGTCGTAGGCGCTGGCGCCCCGGGCCCGCATGCTGTCCACCTGCCATGCGGTCAGGTCCAGCTGCTGCTCCCAGCGGCCGAGGCTCTGGGCCGCGAACGCCGCGGTGTCCAGGATGGCCTCGCGGACGTTCCAGGGTGTGACCGCGTCGTCCGGGTCCGCCTGGTCGGGCAGGGCGTCGAGACGGGCCAGCAGCGTCTGCGCGTCGGCCAGCAGGGCGTGTCATGACGACTGTGTAAGTCGGAGGTGGACCAGGATCGATCTACCTTGATCGGGTAGGTCAGAAATGGACACCGAATGACGCAGAGTGGAACGCTTCGGACAAATGACGAGGCGGCGGCACAGAGAATCGCGGAGGCTTTCGCGCCGGATGCGATCGACGCGTTGTTGAAGGATGCGAAAGCGACCGGAACTCCGGTCGACGGGGTCGACGGTTTGTTGAACCGGATGACGAAGGCGGTCCTGGAGCGTGCCCTGCAGGTCGAGATGACCGACCATCTCGGGTACGAGGTCGGCGATCCGGCCGGTCACGGTACGGGGAACTCCAGGAACGGGATGTCCACGAAGACGGTGTCGACGCGTAACGGGCCGGTCGATATCGAGGTGCCGCGTGACCGGAACGGCTCGTTCGAGCCGACGATCGTGCCGAAACGTGCCCGTCGGATAGGGAACCTCGATGACACGATCCTGTCGTTGTACTCGCGGGGAATGACGACGCGTGACATCGAGGCGCACCTGGGTGAGGTCTACGGGGTCCAGGCGTCCCGGGAGTTGATCTCGAATGTCACCGAGGTGGTGGTCGATGAGATCAAGGCGTGGCAGTCCCGGCCGCTCGACGAGGTCTACCCGATCCTGTATGTGGACGGTCTGCGGATCCGGGTCAAGGACAACGGCGTGGTCACGACCAAGGTCGCCTACCTGGCCGTGGGGGTCGACGTCGACGGGCGCAAGCACGCGCTGGGCTGCTGGATCCAGGATGCCGAGGGGGCGAAGTTCTGGCAGAAGGTCTTGGCCGACCTGCGTAACCGCGGCGTGCGGGACCTGTTGATCGTGTGCTGCGACGGGCTCACCGGCCTGCCCGAGGCCGTCGTCGCGGTCTTTCCCGAGACCGTGGTGCAGACGTGCGTCGTCCATGTGATCCGTAACGCGATGCGTTTCGTTTCCTACAACGACCGGAAGGCCGTCGTCAGGGCCATGAAGGAGATCTACACCGCGCCTACCCTCGAGGCCGCCGAACTCGGCCTGGCCGCCTTCGACAAGAACTTCGGGGCCCAGTATCCGGGCGCTGTCGACGTGTGGCGTCACGCGTGGGCGGAGTTCATTCCTTTCCTGGACTACCCGCCGGAGCTCCGGAAGATCGTCTACACGACGAACGCCATCGAGTCGATGAACTTCCAGCTCCGGAAAATCACGAAGAACCGAGGCCACTTCCCGGACCGGGATGCGGCGATGAAGCTCCTCTACCTCGGACTCCGGAACATATCGAGCCATCGAGGCGGTGAGTCCGGGACCGGGACCCACGGCTGGAAAGTGGCACTCAACTCGCTCGTGAACCTCTTCCCGGGGCGCTTGCCTTTCTGATAACGTCGACGTGTAGGCTGCTATTCACCTCTGGCTTACACGGAAATCATGACAGGCTCGGCCAGCACTCCGGCCGCATCCCCCAACAGGCCCCGGATCTGCAACACCTGGCCCTCGTCCGTCGCCTGCGTCCAGGCGCCCAGTCCGCCCGCCGCCGTGTGCGCCGCTGTGTCCCGTGCCATGGCCAGCGCCTCCCGCAGCCGGCCCTGCCCCCACAGCAGGTTTGTCAGTTCCCCGGCTGCCGCCGAGGCGCCCCGGTCGTCGCCCGCCGAGGTCGCTGCCGCCAAGGCGGCGCGTAGTACCCCCTCCGCTCCGACCGGATCCACCCGGCTCAGCACCCGCCCATACATCCCCAGAGCCCTCGGCGCGCCGGTAGCTTCGGCGACCCGCGCCAGCAACGGCAACACCCGACCCGCTACCCCCGGATTCCGCCCCGTCCGCCGATACGCCTCCTCCAGGAGGAACGCCGCCCGGTCGAACTCGGCCAGCCGCAGCAGGTACGGCGCCGCCGCCACCCCCGCCCGCACCACCAGCTCCCCTTGCTCCGCAGTGCCCTCACGGCCACGACCCACGTCAACACCGGCATGCCAGAGGTCGGCCAGCTCTTCGTCGACCGCCTGCCGCACCCCGGACGTCGCTGCGGCTCGCACCACTTCGGCGACACCGGGATGCACTCCGAACCCGCCGTTCCTGCCGTTCGTCGCCGAAGCTGACGTGTCCGGTGTCTGGGGATCCACCGCAAGGACGGCCAGTGCTCCTACCGCCAGCTCCCGGGTCAGGCCTTCGACCGCGGGGGGATCGCCCGAGCGGCCCAGCTTCGACCAGATCTCGGCCCAGGCCGACTCGATGATCCAGAGCTGTCGGTCGTCCTCCTCCAGGCAGCAGACCACCTGCAGGAAGAGACGGGCGGGGTCGGACAGCGCCGCGACCGCGATCTCGACCCAGCCGGCCAGCGCGGCGAGGAACCCACCGGCGCCGACGGCGGACTCGCCGGACCCGAAGAACGCGTCCAGCGCACGGCCGTCGGCGGTGGTGGCCTGCTCGGCGAGTGTCACCCGGGCGGCGAACACGTCGCGGCCGGCGCGGGCTGCGGCGTCCGCCAGCTCCAGCAGCTTCGGATGGCCCTGGACGACCCGCAGCGCCCGGACCAGCAGGGCACGGTCCTCCTCCACCTCGGCGGGGCTGGCCGCCGTGGCCAGGGTGGATTCGCGTTCGGCGCCGGGGTCGTGGTCGTCGGCGTGGAGCAGCGCGCGCAGCCCTGGGAGCTCGCGGGCGAGCAGCGCGGCCTCGGCGAGGGGGAGGGCGTTGACCGGCTCGACGCGGATGGCTGGGTCGAGGCCGGCCGGGCGGATGCGGCTGGTCAGGACCACGCGGGACTGGCCGCCGCGCCTGGTCAGCGCGCCGAGAAGCGCCGGCCAGCGGGGATCCCGCCAGTGGCCATCCTCGCCCAGCAGGGTCTCCAGATTGTCGAGGACGAACAGGACGCCGACGCGGGCGCAGAGATCGGCGAGGGTCGGGAGGTACGCGGCGAGCCGGTCGGCGGTGGCGGCCTTGTCCGCGATCGGGACGTCGAGCTGTGTTTCCAGTGCAGCGGCGAAGGAGGGGAGGCCCTGGAGGTAGTCGTCGGGTGTGTCGGATGCGGACCAGAAGACGACCTTGGCGAAGTTGTCGGCGTGCTGGTGGGCGAGCTCGACGGCGCAGGCGGTCTTGCCGGCGCCGGCCATGCCGTGGAACAGCACCCCGGACTGGCCGCTGCGTGGCGCCAGCGCGGCGGAGGCACGGGTCATGACGGCGACGCGGCCGACGAACCGGGCCGGCTCCGCGGGCAGCCAGGCTGTCCTCGTCGACACGGTCCCCAGGTCGACGGCGCCGGTCGGGGCGGCCAGCCGCAGGCCCTCGGCCGGGCCGAGCAGGACGGGAGTCACGGCACAGGGCGGCGGGATGGCGGCCGTGGGCGCCGGGCCGGCCGCGTGGACGACGGCCAGGCCGGTCGCCGTGTCGAGGGTCCTGCCCTTGTCGAGGAGCAGGTCGTAGAACCTGTCGGTGAGCCGGATCGCGAACTCGTCGCCCACCGGGTAGCGCATCGCCAGCACCGCGCACCCCAGCGCGTCCACCAGCCCGCGTGCCAGCCCGGCGCCGGAACCGTTCCCTGAGTCTGCCCTGTCCGGGCCCGCCGCCGTGGCGGCGGTGGCCTCGGGTGTGGCGTTTCGCTCGACCTTTTCAGCCTGGTCGTCGAGGCCGAGCCAGCGCAGGATCTGGGCGGCGTCGGCGGCGGCCGACTGACAGGCGGACAGGACGGCGAGCTTCATCCGGCGCCGGGAAGGGCGCAGCATCTCGATCAGGTCGACGGTCGAGATCCGGTCGAGACGGCCGTCGGTCCGCTCCAGGGCCAGGGTGTCGACGGTGCCGTGGCAGGACAGATGCAGCAGATCCCATCCGTCGGCTTCCTCGACGGTCGCGCGCAGCTTCTCCCGGGTGACGCCGTACTGCAGGACGCGCAGCTCGATCCGGTAGCCGCCGCGGCCGGCGAGGGTGCGGATCAGGTCGACGAGCGCCCGACGTTCCCGGCGCAGTGCCAGAGGGCTGGTGCCGGAAGGCTGGGAGAACACCGCGAGCACCCGCAGTTTCTCGCCTACCGGGGCCTTGCTCGCCGCCCAGGCCGGGGCGGGTGGCATTCCGGCCGGAGCGTCGAGCAGGTAATCGAACGTAGCGTTGTGCGCGGCCAACGGCCGGCCGGCGACGTGGGCGATCTCCCAGGGCCAGTCCGGCAGGAAGCGGAGCCGCTCCGGTACCTCGACGGTGACGGTGACGGGCGCCTGGTCTGCGATGACCTTGCTGATGGTCGGGCCGAGGGCATGTGCGGCGGCCCACTCGCCGACCTCGCCGACGATCCGGGTCGCCGACGCCACTCGCTGATCTGGCGCGGTGTTCGCGTGCAGGTAGTCGTGAAGCCCGGTGAACGCGGCGAACTCCCACTGGCCACGGCTGGCGCCGAGCTCGACCGGATGATCCGCGATCGGGTTTCCGGTGGCGCCGTCAACGAGCAGCCATCGCCATCGCAGGCCGTCGGCGATCTCCACCGGCCGCAGAATCAGTCCATTCGCCACGCACGGCACCCCCGATCTTTCGCCGTGGGTCGACTGTAGCGGTCATGGTGGCAGATCCGTCGCGCTCCGCATCGAACCGCCGCGCCCCGGCCGCTGACACCCGACTCCTGGGTGATGTCGGGTTCCGACGTGACGTCGAGGCTTCTGATCGCGCCTCCGGGGCTCATCTGCCTCCTGACGTGCTGTCCGTTCGCGCGGTTCCGCGGAACCGCGCGAACGCGTGAACGGACAGCACGCCGCGGACGTCGACCGAGGGGCATGCCAGCGTCGAGGCGCCGACGGCGGGAGGTTGTTCGCACGGGCAGCGGCGCGGCGCGCGTTCGCCGATGAAGTGCGGTGGGGTGCCGGCGATCCCGACGCCGGCGCGCCGAACAGGCGCTGATATCCGTCGTCGCGACGTCGTATCTTCTCGGGGTCTCGACGCGCCGCGTGGACAAACTCGTCGAGCAGCTCGGTGTCGCCCATATCTCGAAGTCGCAGGTCTCGGAGCTCGCTCGTCATCTCGATGGCCAGGTCGAGGCGTTCCGCTCGAGGCCGCCCAACGCGGGGCCGTACCGGTTCGTGCAGGCCGACGCGCTGACGATGAAGGTCCGCGAGGACGGCAGGGTGATCAACGTGCACTGCCTGCTCGCGGTCGGCGTCAACGGCGACGGGCACCGCGGGATCCTCGGTCTCGACGTCGTGAGCAGCGAGGACGGCGCCGGCTGGCTGGCGTCCTTCCGCGGCCTTCTCGCCCGTGGCCTGACCGGGGTCCGGCTGGTGACCTCGGACGCCCACGCCGGCCTCGTGGCCGCGATCGGCGCGACGCTCCCCGGCGCTTCGTGGCAGCGGTGCCGGACGCATTATCTGCGGGATCTGCTGACGTTCACACCGAAGGGCTCACAGCCGTGGGTCGCCACGTCGGTGAGAACGATATTCGATCAGGCTGACGCGAACGAGGTCGCCGTCCACTTCGACCGGGTCGTCGACGCTCTCATCGAGAAACTACCCCGCGCCGCGACCCATCTGGAGGAAGCGAAAGCCGACCTGCTCGCGTTCACCACCTATCCCCGGGAGATCTGGCGCCAGATCTGGTCCTCCAACCCGCAGGAACGGCTCAACAAGGAGATCCGTCGACGCACCGATGTCGTCGGGATCTTCCCGAACCGCGACGCCATCATCAGACTCGTCGGCGCGGTCCTCGCCGAACAGCACGACGAATGGATCGAGACCCACCGCTACTTCGGCCTGGAAATCCTCGCCAAAACCGACCCAGCCGAAACAGCACCCGACACACCCGAGATCAGCGTGACCACCGAAGCCCTCACCGCATAACCTGCACCAGGGATCACGCGACGTCACTCTCCGTACACCACGCCGCTGGACGTGACCCTCAGTGATCGCTGTGTGTGCCCTGCCGTGGTTGCCGGCGGGGCACAATCGCGACCACCGGAGGGCCGAGACGGCGATCAGGCCGCAGGTCCGACCGCTGGGGGCGGCAGTGGTGAACTCGCAGGTCACAGCCGTCTGCGCGAAGTCACAAATGTAGTGCTTGACCACCGCGGTGAACGGAAAGTACTAATGGGCGCGGACGGCCACCCGTACTTCATCCCGCCCTATTCGGTCGACACCCGGCAGCGGCCCCGGCGAAACCCGCTCCACCGCACCCTCGACCACCTCTACACTGGAATCTGGGAACCTCCAGACTGACTCCAGCGCTGACATTCCCCAGCCGGGAAGGCGACCCCTGCGGTCGTCATCCCGGCATGTCTGCGTTCGGCTGGTCGGCGGATGCTGATGAGGGGCGGTCAGCGGACCTTCGCGAAGAAGGCGCGGAGATCGGTGGCGAAAGGACCCGGCTGGTCCATCGCGATGAAATGGTGGCCGGCCGGGTTGTCGTCCGGCCAGTGAACGATGGTGTTGTGGCGTTCGGCCAGTCGGCGGATGCCTGGCGGTCCGCTGTAGACGCCGGTGGGCGCGGCGGTCTGGCCTTCGGGCCAGCTGGAACTGGTGCTGTCGTAGTACGGCCAGGCTGACGTTCCGAACGTTCCGGTGAACCAGTACAGGCTCACGTTGGTCAGGAACAGGTCCCGGTCGATCACCTGGTCGAGCGGCCGGCCCGAGGCGTTGAACTCGTGGAACTTCTGGGTCATCCAGGCCAGTGCCCCCAGCGGGGAGTCGTGCCACCCGTACGTGAAGGTCTGGGGCGCGGCCCGCAACAGCGCGTGATGGTCGACGCCGCTCGCCCAGTCCTGCGACATCATGCTGGCGTACGCCGCCCGCTCGTCCTCGGTCAGGTCGGGAAGATCCTTCTCGGTAGGAAAGCCGAGACCGCTGACGACGTGGACGCCCACCACCTGGTCCGGCGCCGCCCTGGCCAGCTCCGGTGCGACATAGGCGCCGAAATCCCCGCCCTGCGCGCCGTACCGCTCATAGCCGAGACGGCGCATCAGTTCCGCCCACGTCCGGGCCACCCGCGTCGCGGTCCAACCAGTCTCCCGTGGCGGTGCGGAGAACCCGAATCCCGGCACGGAGGGCGCGACCACATGGAATGCCTGGGCCGGGTCGCCCCCGTGCGTGCGGGGGTCGGTGAGGTGGCCGATGAGGTCGGCGAACTCCACGAACGAGTTCGGCCAGCCGTGCGTGAGGACGATCGGCAGAGCGTCGGGCTCGGCCGAGCGCACGTGCAGGAAATGGATGTCCTGGCCGTCGATCTCCGTCATGAACTGCGGGAACTCGTTCAGCCGCGCTTCGTGCGGGCGCCAGTCGTAGCCGTCACGCCAGTAGCCGGCCAGCTCTCGGAGGTCGGCGGCGGGGACGCCGCGGCTCCAGTCCTCGCCGGGCAGTTGCCGCGGCCACCTGGCGCGGCCCAGCCGCTCGTTCAGGTCGTGCAGGTCCGTGGTGTCGATCTCGATCTGGAACGGACGGATCTCGGCGCTCATGTCTCTCCCGATTCGTCTCGACAACGGGATCAACGCTAGAACCCCTACAGGCCGGAACCTGTCCTAAATTCGCGGACCTGATGCCGGCCGTCGGTTCGGATTCGTGCTCCAGGCCCGATCGCCAAGCCGGGATGGCGACCAGACGCGGTCTCCATCCCGGCCATCCGTGCCTCGATCGCGGGCGTCAGAGGCCGCGGGTCAGAGGTCGAACTCCTCGGGGGACAGGCCGACGGCGAAGCAGGCCTCGCGGACGACCGCCTGCTCGGTCTTGTCGAAGCTGCCGTCCGCGCCGCCGATGATGATGCCGATCTGGATCACGGCGCGGGCCTCGGCCGGCTTCTTCTTCGTCTTGCCGATCTCCTGGAGCACCGAGACCTTGCCGAAGGCGAAGTCGGCCATCAGTTTGTTCAGGTACTCGTTGAAGCGCCGCTGCAGGTCGTCGGCCGGGAAGTTGTTGAGGACCTCGTTGGTCGCGATCAGGCCGGCCACCCGCTGACGCTCCGCCGGGTCGACGCTGCCGTCGGCGGCGGCGACCAGCGCGCACATCGCCATGCTCGCGTCGCGGAAGGCCCCGCTCTTCAGGTCGTTCTTCTTCGCGACCAGCTGGGTCTGCATGCCCTGTGCCGACTGCCGCAACTGATTCCAGATTGCCACCGCTGCTCCTTCGCGCGCGGCCGGCCGGGCGGGTATGCCGGGCCGGTCCCTCGTCCGCCTCCGACCGGATCGCCGCCGGGTGCCGTCGCGCCAGCAGGGTCGCCGCTGGCGTCGGCGACGGGCCGCGCCGTCGTCGGCGTTGCCGAATCTGCCCAGACAACGTCCGACGATCGCGGTGCGCTCCCGGCGCCCGGACGACGAGTCACCGGCGGGGGTTGACCTCAAGCATGCTTGAACTACCAGAGTATCGCCATGATCTTCACCGAGGCCGAGCGCCGGTATCTCACCACTCACCCACTGGGGCGTCTCGCCACCGTCGGGCCGCGCGGGGCGCCGCATGTCCACCCGGTCGCGCTCTGGGTGGACCTCGACGCCGGGACCATCGACATCGGCGGCCCGGCGCTGAGCCGTAGCCAGAAGTTCCGCAACGTCCAGGCCGACCCGCGGATCTCCCTCATCGTCGACGACCAGGCCACCCCCGAGGAATCGGTGGGGCCGGGCGGCCAGACCGGACGGGGCCTGGAGATCCGCGGCAGCGTCGAGATCCTCGTCGCCGGGGAGCCGCCGATGACGGGGTTCGGCAACGACGTGCTCCGCGTGCACCCACACAAGATCATTTCTTGGAACGTCGATGGACCTGGCTACACCACCCGCACCGTCTCGGCCGCTGCCGCCGAGACCGGGCGGCGGCGCTGGTCCTGGCCCCCGGTGACTGACGGCGAGCCCGTGTGAGCGTCGCGGCATTGCGCTCGAACCGGGCGTCTCTGACCGGGATGTCTCGAAACCGGGTGTACGGTGACGTCCGCCGCGTGCCGAGACAAGGCGCCGGTGTCTCTTCACAACGGATCGTCCGGCACGTACCTGCCGGTGGAGGGGAAACAAGATGGCGACCGTGGTCTTCGAGAAGGCCGAACGGCGATATCCCGGAGCGCCCACCGCGGCGGTGAAGGGCATCGATCTGACGATCGAGGATGGCGAGTTCATGGTGCTCGTCGGTCCCTCGGGGTGTGGCAAGTCCACCACACTGCGCATGCTCGCGGGGCTCGAGGAGGTGACCTCGGGCCGCATCCTCATCGGCGGCCGTGACGTCACCAACGCCCCGCCGAAGGACCGCGACATCGCGATGGTCTTCCAGAGCTATGCGCTGTACCCGCACATGTCGGTCTTCGAGAACATGGAGTACTCGCTCAAGATCGCCAAGGCGCCCAAGGAGGAGCGTGAGCGCCGGGTGAAGGCCGCGGCGGCGCTGCTCGGCCTGACGGACTACCTCGACCGCAAACCGAAGGCGCTCTCCGGTGGTCAACGCCAGCGGGTGGCGATGGGCCGGGCGATCGTCCGGGAGCCCCAGGTCTTCTGCATGGACGAGCCGCTGTCGAACCTCGACGCCAAGATGCGGGTGCAGACCAGGACCGACATCGCGAAGCTGCAGGCCGACCTCGGTGCCACGACCGTGTACGTCACCCACGACCAGGTCGAGGCGATGACGATGGGTGATCGCGTCGCGGTGATGAACGAGGGCGAGCTGCAGCAGGTAGCCGCGCCGATGGAGCTCTACCGCCGGCCGGTCAACCTCTTCGTCGCCGGCTTCATCGGCAGTCCGCAGATGAACCTCCTGCCGGCCACGGCGACCGACGGCTCCATCCGGCTCGGCGGGTACACCCTGCCGGTCCCGGCCTCGACGCTGGCGAAGCTGCCCAGGGACCTGACCGTCGGTCTGCGCCCGGAGGCGTTCCACGTCGTGCCCGACGGTGGCCTCCCGCTGGACGTCGTGGTCGTCGAGCACCTCGGCTCTGACTCGTACGCCCATGGCACGGTGCCGCTGGGCTCGGGGACCAGCAACCTGGTGGTACGGGTCCCGTCGAGGCAGGAGGTCGCCAAGGGCGACCGGCTCCGGGTGGCCGTGGACGGTGGCGACATCCACCTCTTCGACACCGTCACCGGCCTGCGCCTGAGCGCCTGAGCGCCTGAGGGTCTCAGGATCCGAGGGTCTGAGCGCCTGACCAGCGTGCTCGCCCCGGCCGCCCGTGGCCGGGGCGAGCCGGGCGGGCCGGCGCTGGGCGGAGGCGTCGTTACGTTCCGGTGAAACCGGGAGATTCCGCTTGACCTGAATAAGTAAGGCTGGTCAACTAACAAAACATCCCTGGGCGGTCGATCGGCCGGGCGGCCCAGACGGCTCTGTGGCAGCCAGTGACAGTCAGGAGACGGGAGTCCGATGAAGAAGAAGCTCACCGGTCGGGTCGCGGGCGGCGTCGCGCTCGTGGCGGCGACCACGCTCGCGCTGACCGCGTGCGGCGGTGGCTCGTCCGACGACGGCTCGACCACCCTCAAGCTCGTCGTCGCCGACTACGGCACCGGACCCGACAACGCCAGCTCCAAGTACTGGCAGGGCATCGCGGACGACTTCCACGCGGCGCACGCGGACATCACCGTCAAGGTCACGTCGATCGCGTGGACCCAGTTCGACCAGCAGGTCCAGACGATGATCCAGAACAAGCAGTACCCGGATATCACCGAGGGCGACTACTTCTCGAACTACGCCGAGGACGGCCTGCTGTACCCGGCCTCCGACGTGCTGTCGAACCCGGGCAACCTGCTGCCCGCCTTCAAGGACCAGGGCACGTTCGACGGGCAGCAGTACGGCCTGCCGTTCACGACGTCGAGTCGCACGCTGTTCTACAACAAGAAGCTGTTCGCGCAGGCCGGCATCACCAGCGCGCCGAAGACCTGGGCCGACGTGCAGACCGACGCCGAGAAGGTCAAGGGCCTCGGCCAGATCGGCTTCGGGCTGCCGCTCGGCGCCGAGGAGGCGCAGGCCGAGTCGTTGCTGTGGATGCTCGGCGCCGGCGGCGGCTTCCAGACGGACGGCAAGTACACCATCGACAGCGCCGCCAACGTCGAGGCCTTCACCTTCCTCAAGGGCCTGGTCTCCGCGGGTGACACCGAGCCGAACCCCGGCACCGTCAACCGCACCGACCTGTGGCAGAAGTTCGCGCAGGGCCAGGTTGGGATGATCAACGGCTCGCCGGCGCTCATCCCGATCATCCAGGAGGCCGGCAAGCTGCAGGACAGCGACTGGACCTCGGTCCCGATCGCGGGCAAGACCGGTCCGCTCGCGACCACGCTCGGCGTCTGCGACAACGTCGCGGCGTTCAAGCCGAACGGCCACCAGACGCAGATCAAGCAGTTCCTGGACTTCGCCTACCAGGACAAGTACCAGCTCCAGTTCGACAAGGAGTACAAGCTCCTGCCGGCCACCACCACGGCGACCACGGCGCTCGCGTCCGACCCCGTGTTCGCGCCGTTCCTCACCGCCCTGCCCAAGTCGATCCAGTACCCCAGCGACACGTCGTGGGCGAACGTGAAGACGAAGATCCAGCAGACCATCGGCACGGCGGTGACCGACGACCCGGCGTCGGTTCTCGGCGACCTGCAGAAGTCGGCCGCGGCCGGCAGCTAGGCCAAAGGGGGCGCGAAGATGGCGAAGCCTCGCGTCCCCGGAGGCCGTCGGACAGCCCTAGATCTCATGCCACCTCGGGCTGGGTCCGGCCCCGGGGCCGGACCCAGCCCGAGGCATGCTCACCTCAGTTGTCACCAGCTGTCCGGTATTCACAGCTATCCGGTATCCCAGCTGTCCAGCTGTCCAGCAGCCGAACCAGAACGTGAGGATCAGATGGCCGCCCTGCGTCGCCTGACGCCCCTGGCGTGGCTCGGCCCGGCGCTCGTGCTCATCGGCGTCGTCGTCCTATGGCCGGTCGTGGTCATGGTGCAGTCGTCGTTCCAGCACATCGGCGGTGAGGGCTTCGTCGCCGGCTACAACGGCACCGACAACTACCGCCGCCTGTTTCACGAGCCCGACTTCGCCGAGGTGTTGCTGCGGACGCTCCTGTGGGTGGTCGTCGTCGTGGTCGTGACGATGCTGGTGTCGCTCGGGCTCGCGCAGCTCTTCCACCAGCGGTTTCCCGGGCGCCGGGTCGCGCGTTGGGCCCTGATCGTCCCGTGGGCCGCGTCGGTGATGATGACCGCGCTCATCTTCAGGTGGGCGCTCGACCCCAGCAGCGGCGTCATCAACCTGTTCCTGCACCAGATCGGTGTCGTGGACAAGCTCGGCTCGAACCAGGCGCACTGGCTCGGCGACCCGCACCGCGCCCTGCCCTGGATGATGGCCGTGGCCGTGTTCGTGTCGGTCCCGTTCACGACGTACGCGATCCTCTCGGGGCTGCAGGGCATTCCCGAGGACGTGTACGAGGCGGCGTCGCTCGACGGGGCGACGGGGCTGCGCACCTACCGCGACATCACGCTGCCGCTGCTGCGGCCGGCGATCGTGGTCGCCACGCTCATCAACGTCATCAACGTCTTCAACTCGTTCCCGATCATCTGGGAGATGACGCGGGGCGGCCCGGGCTACCAGACGAGCACCTCGACCATCTACATGGTCGACCTCAAGCAGGGCAATGTCGGCGAGGCGGCCGCGATGTCGGTCATCAACTTCGCCCTCGTGATCGTGATCGTCGTGGTCTACCTGTCGACGACCCGTTGGAAGGAGCAGGTGGACCGGTGAGGACCTCCCGTGCCCGCACGGTGGCGGTCGCCGCCGGGGCGTACCTGGTCGCGATTGTCTTCCTGCTGCCCTACGTCGAGATGGTCATCACGGCCGGTCGGACGAAGAACGAGCTGCTGGACGCGAATTACTTCCCGAAGCACTTCACGTTCTCCAACTTCACGTCGCTGTGGTCCGCGGACGGGCTCGGCGGCAACATCTGGGTCAGCCTGCGGGTCGCCGGCGGCGCCACCCTGCTGGCGCTACTGGTCGCCGTGCCGGCCGGGTACTACACGGCGCGGCACCGATTCCGCGGCCGCACGGCGTTCCTGCTCGTGGTGCTGGCGACCCAGATGTTCCAGCCGGCCGCCATGCTCGTCGGCCTGCAGCGCGAGTTCACGAACTTCGACCTGCCCTCGGCGACGGTGTCCCTGATCATCGTGAACGCCGGGTTCAACCTCGCCTTCGCGATCTGGATCCTCAACGCGTTCTTCGCCTCGATCCCGGTCGAGCTGGAGGAGGCCGCGCAGGTCGACGGCCTCAGCCGGATCGGCGCGCTCGTGCGGATCACCCTGCCGCTGGCGGCGCCGGGCATCGTGACCGCGCTGATCTTCACGTTCATCACGGCCTGGAACGAGTTCCTGGTCGCTCTCACCCTCAGCCTGGGCTCGCCACCGGGCGACCGGCCGCTGACCGTGGCGATCGACGGGTACGTCGGGCAGTACTCCACCGACTGGGGCCATCTGTTCGCGGGCGGCCTGGTCGCGACGGTACCGGTGATCATTCTCTTCGCGCTGATCGAGCGCCGGGTCGTCACCGGGCTGACGGCCGGAGCGGTCAAGTGACCGTGGGGGCAGGCGGGCGGGCGGGCGCGCCGCGGCGGCGCCAGCTCCGGCCGACCGGCAAGCTGCTCGCCGAGGACGCCAGGCGACACCACCGGGCCCTGATCCTGCAACGCCTGTTCAGCGAGGGGCCGGTCAGCCGCGCCGACCTCGCCCGGGCCACCGGCCTGACCCGGGTGACGGTGTCCGACCTGGTGGGCGGCCTGATCGACGACGGCCTGATCGTCGAGCTCGGCTCGCCGGCGGAGGCCCGGGTCGGCAAGCCGCCGACACTGGTGGGCATCGCCGCCGACGCCCGGCACATCGTGGCTCTCGACCTGTCGCCCGACGACCGCATGATCGGCACCGTGCAGGACCTGCTCGGCGCGGTCAAGGCGCGCGTCGAGCTCCCGCGCGAAGGGCGGTCCGGCGCCCAGGCCGTCCAGCTGGCGGTGCGCCTGGCCGGCCAGCTGCTGCGGGCGACGGACCGGCCGGTGCTCGGGATCGGCGTCGGCAGCCCGGGCATCGTCGACGGCCGCGGTGTCGTGCTTGACGCGCCCAACCTGAGCTGGCGCGACGTCGACCTCGCGGGCACGCTGCACCGCGAGTTCGGCGTCCCCGTCCACGTCGCGAACGACGCGAACACCGCCGTCCTCGGCGAGCACACGTTCGGCGAGGCCGGCGACAGCGACTTCCTGCTGCTGCGCATCGCGACGGGTGTCGGCGCCGGCCTCGTCGTCGGCGGTGTCCTCGTCCAGGGCCACGGGTCCGCGGCGGGTGAGATCGGGCACGTGATCGTCGACCCAGGGGGCAAGCCATGCGCCTGCGGGCGTGTCGGCTGCCTGGAGACGGTGCTCGCCGTGCCGCGGCTGCGGGAGCGGGACCCGGCCACCCTTGCCCAGGTCGGCGAGGTGCTCGGCGAGGTGCTGGCGCCGGTCGTCGGCCTGCTCAACCTGCACCAGCTCGTCCTCGCCGGCCCGCGGGACCTGCTCGACGGCGCCCTGCGCGACGCCGTCGACCAGACCGTCCGGGAGCGCACGATGTCGGTGACCACGGCGGATTTCGTGGTACGCACCTCTCCGCTGGGCGACGACGTCGTCCTCGCCGGCGCCGCGGTGCTGGTGCTGTCCGGAGAGCTGGGGGTCTCGTGAGCCGAACCTCCCCGATCGCAGACCTCCCAGATCCGCTTCGCGGATCCGGCAGGAACCCTGCCGGCGATCGAGCAGGAACCCCGGGAGCAGGCTCGCCGCGCGCGCGGGTGGGGCTCGACATCGGGGCGACCAAGATCCTCGGGGTGGTCGTCGCCGACGACGGGACCGTGCTGGCCCAGGCCAGGCAGACGTCGGTCGCCGGGCCCGACGGGGTCCTGGCCTCCGCCGGGGCCGTGCTCGAACGGCTCGCCGCGGCCACCGGCGGGTCGCTGCCGGCGGTCATCGGCGTCGGGGTGCCCGGCATCGTCGACCGAGGCACCGGCACGGTGAAACACGCCGTCAACCTCGGCCTCGGCGGCGACTGGTTCCCGCTCGCCGAGCGGATCGGCGCGCGGGCCGGCGACCTGTGCCCTCCGGGAGCGGGCTCGGCCCGGGTGACGCTCGAGAACGACCTCAACGCCGCGACGTGGGGCGCCCATGTGCTCAGCGGTGCCGACGACCTCGCCTACGTGAGCCTCGGCACCGGGCTCGCGGCGGGCTTCGTCCTCGACGGCGTGCTGCGGCGTGGGGCGCACGGCGCGGCCGGCGAGATCGGGCACGTGCCCGTCGACCCGGCCGGCGAGCTGTGCTCGTGCGGGCAGAAGGGCTGCCTGGAGCTGGTCGCGTCCGGCTCGGCCGTGACGGCGGCGTGGCCGTCGCCGGACCAGCCCGCCGCCCAGGCGCTGTTCGCGGCCGCGTCGGCCGGCGACCCCGCCGCGGTCGCGGCGCGGGACCGATTCGTGCACGGCGTGGCGGACGCGGTCCGGATGCTCGGCCTGACCGTGGACCCGGCGGTGATCGTGCTCGGCGGCGGCGTCGCGAACCTCGGCGCCCCGCTGCGCGACGCGGTGGCCGCGGCACTGCGCGCGCAGGCGGCGACCTCGCCGTTCCTCGCCTCGCTGGACCTGGCGAGCCGGCTCGCGCTCGTGCCTCCCGGCATGCCTGTCGGCGCCCTGGGCGCCGCGATGATCGGGGATGCCGGGTGACCGGGCAGCCCAGATGACCGGCGCGGCCCAGATGACCGGCGCGGCCCAGATGACCGGCGCGGCCCAGATGACCGGCGACCTGCGCGTCGTCGGCGGTCTCGACGCCGCCGGCCGGCCGGTGGACGTCGCCATCGCGGGCGGTCTGGTCGTCGATGCTGCGGGCGACGCTGCGAGCGGCGGATCGGGCGGAACGCCGGAGTTCGACGCCAGCGGCCGTTATGTGCTGCCCGGCCTCATCGACCTGCAGGTCAACGGCGCCGGCGGGTGTGACCTGACCGACCAGCCGGACCGGCTGTGGGACGTCGCCGCCACGCTCGCCCGCTTCGGCGTGACCGCCTTCGCGCCGACGGTGATCAGCTCGTCGCCCCGGGCGCGCGCGGCGGCGTTGGCGGCCCTGCACGCCGGCCCGCCCGCCGGCTGGGCCGGCGCCGTGCCGCTCGGGCTGCACTTCGAGGGGCCGATGATCGCTCCCGGCCGCAAGGGCGCGCACCCCGAGCGCCGGCTGGTGGCGCCGTCGGCGGCCGTGATCGAGGGCTGGTCGCGGGCGGCCGGTGTGCTCATGGCGACGGTGGCGCCCGAGCTGCCGGGCGCGCTGGAGGTCATCCGGGAGCTCGTCGCCCGCGACGTGCTCGTGTCGGTCGGCCACACCGAGGCCACGGCGGCGCAGGTCGCGGCCGCGGTCGCGGCCGGGGCCACGCTCGTCACCCATCTCGGCAACGCCATGCCGCCGTTCTCCGCCCGCGAGCCGGGACCGATCGGGGCCGCGCTTGGCGGGTCGGGTTTGGTGGCCGGGGTGATCGCGGACGGCCTGCACCTGGACCCTCTCACGCTGCGGCTGGCGTGGCGCGCCCTCGCTCCCGGCCGCTTCCTCGCCGTCAGCGACACCACCGCCGCGCTCGGCATGCCCGATGGCCCGGCCCGGCTCGGGGACCAGGACGTGATCGTCTCGGCCGGCGCCGTCCGCCTCGCCGACGGGACGCTGGCCGGCTCGGCGGCGTCGCTGCCCGAGTGCCTGCGCACGCTGGTGAGGACCACGGGCTGCGGCCTCGCCGACGCCGTCGCGTGCGCCACGTCGACACCCGCCGCGCTCGTGCGCGACCCGGCCCGGGGGCGGCTTCGGCCGGGAGCGCGCGGCGACGTGACGGTCCTCGACCGTGATCTCGACGTGGTCGCCACCGTCGTGGCCGGCCGCGTCGTCCACGACGCGAGCCTGTGACTCTCCACGGCACAGGCCGCACCGCCCACGACACGAACGGAAGGTGCTGATGGAGGTCGTGCCGCTCACGACCGCCGGGGACGTCGCGGCGCTGGCGGCCGACGTCGTGGAGGCGCTGGTGCGCCGCCGGCCGGCCGCCGTGCTGGGACTGGCCACGGGCTCGAGCCCGCTGCCGGCCTACCAGGAGCTGATCCGGCGCCGCCACGCCGGCACGGGTCCGCCCTACGACGAGGTGACCTGCTTCAACCTCGACGAGTACGTCGGCCTGCCGGTCGGCCACGAGCAGAGCTACCGCGCGACCATCGCCCGCGAGCTCACCGACGGGCTCGGCGTCGACCCCGGCCGGGTGCACGGCCCCGACCCGGACGAGGACGGCCTGGCGACGGCGGGGGAGCGGTACGAGGAGCTGATCCACAAGGCCGGCGGTGTCGACCTCCAGCTGCTCGGGATCGGCTCGGACGGCCATCTGGCCTTCAACGAGCCGGGCTCGTCACTGGCGAGCCGCACCCGGATGAAGACGCTCACGGCCCGGACCCGCGCGGACAACGCGCGCTTCTTCGGCTCCCTCGCCGAGGTGCCGCGGCACGTGCTGACCCAGGGGCTCGGCACGATCCTGCGGGCCCGCCACCTGCTGCTGGTCGCCACCGGGGCCGGCAAGGCGGTGGCGGTGGCGGCCGCGGTGGAGGGGCCGGTGTCGGCGTCCTGCCCCGCGTCGGTGCTGCAGCTGCACCCGCACGCCACCGTGCTGCTCGACGAGGCCGCCGCGTCGGGGCTCGAGCGGGGCGCCTACTACCGCGAGGTGTACGCCGGCAAGCCGGCCTGGCAGGGGCTGTAGCCGGGCTGACCCTCCTGGCCGCGCCGGGCTGGTGACGCCGGCCAACATCGCTTTGCGGCCCCATCGGGGAGGTCCTATGGTTCGGATGTGCCAGCCGGATACAGCGGGTGATGAACACCGGCCCGGCACTGACCCATTTCGGCCATGGCGCCCGCGCCGCTGGCCGGTGTTCGCGCGTCAAGCCGTCGCAAACCACCGACGGTGTGCCCCCAAAGACAGGTCATGGCGGGCGCCGGGCCGGTATACCGAAACGGGAGCAAGTCATGCGGGATGACGTGGGAATGGATCAGACGGGAACGCCTCGCCCGGGGATGGGTATCGCCGAGCTGGCGGCGGAGAGCGCCGAGCTTCTGCCTGAGCGCATGACGCTGATGGTGATCGAGAACGGTGAGTCCATCGGCACCGGTAACAACTCGCCGGTCAACTCGCCGGGCAGCAACAACATCGTTTCCGGTAACAGCTCCATGGTACAGACGATCGGCAGCGCCAGTCCGTTCATCCAGTCTGTCGCCAGCGGTGATGTACTCATCAACCAGTGGTGACCGCCGGGCGGGTGAAAACCACTGCGGGTGCGGGTTTCTCCGTCCGTGGGCCCGTCCGCGCGAGCCGCTTTTCTGACCGCCGTCGGGCGCGTTTTCCTAAATTCTTGGAAGGCTCTCGTGGCCATGGGGTTACCCGGCCGGGCCCGTTCGCCGGCCGGCCGGGTTCTCCCTGCCCTGACTGCGTATCGAATGGTCCCGACATTTTTTCCGGCGGCGGCGACACGCCCGTGAAAATGTTTTGAGTCGCCTCTCGGTGCGGCTAGCCTCTCGCTGAAAGTAGTCGTGGAGGCACCGGACCGGGAGATGAAGATGAGTGAGGCCGGCGCGAAGCAGTGGGACGAGCGAGCGGAACTCTCCGAGAAGCGGGTGGAGCTGTCGGAGGAGCGGGCTGAGCTGCTCCCCGAGCGGACCACCCTTGCCGCGGTCGAGATCGGTCGGAAGGAGTTCTACCCCTCCAACGTCGCCGTCGAATCTCCCACGTCGAACAACTTTCCGGTCGGCTCTCCTGCGTCGAACAACGCGATTCTCGCTAATGCCTCGGCGCCGGAGGTCACGGGCGGCTTCATGCCGATTCTGATCACGCTGATGCCGAGCATCAACATCATAGTCCAGAAGTCGGATCTCGACGATCTCGGCCTCGGGAATCACTCGGACGACGGGCACGCGGATGACGCCCCTGTCGGTGATGGGCATGCTGACCCACTTGCCGACCATGGGAACGCGAATGACTCTCCCGCCGACACCGGTCACACGGCTGACCCGTATGCCGGCGGTGATGGATGGATGGACTTCCTGCGGCGGATGTTCGGTCGATAGTGGATATTTTCCATGATCGACGAGGCGCCGAGAGGAGCTGACGGACGGGCGCCAGGGGAGAGGATGCGCGATGACCGAGCCCGCGTGGCCGGCACAGGCTCCAGCCCCAGAGGCTCCGGTTCTCGAGGCTCCAGCCCCGGAACCGTCAGAACTGCCGGAACTGCCCGACCGGCCCAGCCGGGCCGACGGTCTGGCGTTGCTCGGCGAGTTCGCCGGGTCCGGCCTCGCGCGCCCCGTCTACCTGGCGCGCCGTGCCGATGGCCAGGTCGTGACGCTTACGGAGCTGCTCGCGCGGATCATCGAGGCGGCGGACGGCACCCGTGACCTCGCCGCGATCGCTGACCGCGCCGGGCGGCGCTGCGGCCGCGCGGTCAGCGGCGCCGACGTCGCGTACCTCCTGACCCACCGGCTCATGCCCCTCGGCCTGATCGCCGCCTCGACCGGTGCGACACCGACGCCCCGGGCGAGGGCCCTGCTCGCGCTCACCGCCCGGCGCACCCTGCTGCCGGCGCAGGCCGTGCGCCGGATCAGCCGGGTGCTCGCGGGGTTCTTCCGTCCGGCGGTCGTCTCCGTGCTGCTGGCGCTGCTGGTGGTCGCCGATGTCTGGTTGTTCGGTCGGCACAGCGTGCGGGACAGCGCCGCCATGGTGCTGGCCACCCCGTCGATGATCCTGGTGTTGCTCGGCTTCACCCTCGTCGGCGCGCTGGTGCACGAGTGCGGCCACGCGGCGGCCTGCCGCTACGGCGGCGCGCGGCCGGGCGTGATCGGCGTCGGTATGTACCTCGTCTGGCCGGCTTTCTTCACCGATGTCACCGACTCCTACCGGTTGAGCCGATGGGGGCGGCTGCGAACCGATCTGGGCGGGATCTACTTCAACGGGCTCTTCGCGCTGCTCGTGGCCGGGACGTTCGCCGTCACCCGGGCCGAGGTGCTGGTGATGGTAGCGCTCCTCGTTCACATGGACGCGCTGCGGCAGCTCGCGCCGTTCGTCCGGCTGGACGGCTACTACATCGTCAGCGATCTCGTCGGGGTACCGGACCTGTTCAACCGCATGGGTCCGGCGGTGCGCTCGGCCTGGCGGACGGCGACGCGCGGGATCCCGTCCCGGCGGCGGGCCCGGGCGGACGCGGGATCGGCACCGGACCCGGGGCTGGCCGGGCTGACCCGACGGGCCCGTCTCCTGGTTACCGCCTGGGCGCTGTGCGCCGCGCCGATGATCGCCGTGAACATCGTCCTGCTGGCGGTCTACGCGCCCTTCGTGCTGCCCCGGACGGCCGTGGCGGTACGCGACGAGTTCGGCCAGGCGAGCCGGGCCCTGGCTGACGGCGAGCCGGTCACGGCGATCGCCGGTGCCGTCGGCATGGTGCTGGTCGCGTTGCCGGCGGCCGGGATGGTCTACGTGCTCGTCCGGGTCGGCCGGCGGTTGGTACGGATGGTGCGGGTGGCGTGGGCGCTGCGGACGAGCCGGCGGGGCTCCGGGTTCGGCAGCCGGGCTGGGGCGCGGTCAGCGGGTGGTTGAGGCTCAGTTGGCGGTCAAAGCTCAGCTGGCGGTTACGGACAGGCCGTTGAGGGTGGCGATGGCCTGGGGGAGGGCGCCGATGTTGGCGAAGTCGACGGCGACGAAGGTGGGGCGGCGGTCCCGCGCGCGTTCGCAGACGCCCGCCCGGGCCAGGAGCAGGCCGGTCGCGTTGTCGTCCAGTGCCGCGCGGCGGCTGGGCGCGGCCGCGGTCAGCCAGTGGTTCACCAGCAGGAGCCTGGCGTCCGCGGAGCCGCGCTTGACCGTGCAGCCGGCGAGGTCGGCGGGCAGGCGGGCGTCGAACGGGGTGTCCGAGCCGTAGCGGTAGAACGAGCGCAGGAAACTGCCCGGGGTGTCCTGGCTCTCGGTGAAGACCACCAGGCGGTGCCCGGAGGTGGTCATCTGCCGCAGCGTCGGCCATTCGCCGTCCGGGTCGGCCGGTGGGGTTACCACCTTGTTTCCCAGCCCGGCCTGATCGACCGCGCCGATGATCTCGTTCGCCGGCACCTGGTCCTGCAGGATCAGGGTGACGACCTCGGTGGGGTTGCGGTCCAGCCAGTCGCCGATCGCGCGCAGCTCGGTGGTGAAGTCCAGCGCGCCGAGCTGGCACATGTCATGGCAGAGCCACAGCCCGGGCCGGGTCGACAGCGCGCCACGGGTCAGCGGCTCCAGCGCCGCCCGCGTCGTGGGGTCGAGCGCGTCGAGGGCCTTGCTCACCTCCTCGGGTGTCGTCCAGTGGTGGACGTCGAGCAGCAGGCCACGGACACCGAGGTCGAGCTGGTGGACGATCGAGGGGTCCTGCGCCGGGCCGAGGAACTGGTCCTCGCTGTTGGCCATCGCGTTGTGGCTGGCCGCGTAGCTGACCTCGTCGTAGTGCCGGTCGCACAGCCGCGCCGAGCCCTCGCACACCACCCGCGCGTCCGCCGCCGCGCCGGGGAACGCCGCCCAGGTGACGGCGACGATGGCCGGGATGACGACGACCGCGGTGGCCACCAGCCGGCGCCGCCGGGTGTGCCGCTCGAGGCGCGCCGCCGCGGCGGCCAGCAGCGAGAGCCCGGTGAGGATGGCGCCGAGCACGAGCATCCAGATCGTCAGGCGCAGGAAGTCGCTCTCGATGCCGCGGTAGGCGGTGGCGCCGAAGTCGGTCAGCACGTCGGCGGCGCCCTTGGGCAGCTTCGAGCCGGGGGCGTCCAGGGAGGTCAACGGGTTCGGCAGGGCCAGCCGCATCGCGATCCCCAGCAGCAGTGACCCCAGGCCCGCCGCGAGTCCCACGTAGCCCAGCGCCCGCACCGGCGAGCGCCCGCGGGAGGTGGCGATCGCGGCGGCGCCGACGAGCCCACCGAAGATCGCCACGACGCACGCGGCGCCGACCGGGAGCAGCAGCCCGGAGATGTCGTGCAGCCGGTCGATCGCCCTGATCGCCGGCCGGTCGCCCAGGTCCGACAGCGAGACGCCCAGGTTGAGCACGGTGCCGTCCACGAGCCGGCCGCGCAGCTGCTGGATCGCCTGGTCGTCGCCCTGGAACAGCGGTGGCCCGAGCAGGGCCAGCGCCCCCGCGATGTTGCCGGACAGCAGCAGCGCCCGCGCCGGCTCCTGCAGCTTCGCCCTGGTCACCGGGTCGAACCGGGCGAGTACCGTGCCGAGCACCAGGTCGGCGTCCTGCGGGCGCAGCTTCATCGTCGGCAGCGACGTGGGCGCGCGGCCGGCGGCGACGTCGTTCAGCGTGGCGATCACGCCGTCGGTGAACTCGGAGACGTTCGACACCTGGTAGGTGGTGCCGGCGCCGAGCTCGCCGGCGAGGTAACGGTTCGCCAGGCCCGAGATGTTGGTGAACAGCGGGCGCATGTCGACGGTGAGCGCGATGTCGTCCTCGTCGCCGCGCAGATAGGCGACGACCCGGCGGATCTGCTCGTCGGTCATCCCCTCGACCGTCGACGGCGGCAGCACCGTGCGCAGGTTGGCGGTGACCAGCGTCCGGTCGACCGGAAGTCCGGCGAGCAGGTCGTCGACGGCCGGGTCCGGCAGGATCTCGGTGTAGACCCGGTCGTAGGCGTGCACGTGACTCAGGCCCTCGGTGTAGAAGTCCGGGCTGAGCACGGTGGACCGCGCGGTGAGGATGACGACCAGCGGCAGCCAGCAGATCACGACGAGCGCCGTCAGCGCGATCTGCGCGAGCCGCCGGCGGCCCGTGTCCACCCGGGTGTCCGCTCGCTCGCCCGCGGGGTCGCGCCTGCTCAGCCTGGCCGCCAGGCCCAGCCCTCTCCGGCCGCCCGCCGGCTGCGCCGTCGCCGGCTGTGGCGCTGTCGCGCCGTTCCGCTCCCCGAGCCGCACGGTGCCAACCTACCGAGATCCGGAACGTACCGAGATCCGGACGGCCGGGCCGGCGCCCGGACGAGCCGCCCGGATGTCGCGTTGCCGACGGCTGGCGGCCGGAAATTCGTTCGGACAATTCGGTCGGTTTCGGTACTGTTGGCGACGGCCTGAGATCAACGACGTTCAGGGATCAATCGGGTTCACCGGTCCCAGAGGCCGATCCAGGCATCAGTCCGGGTATTCCGGTCCGCGTTCGCCAGCCCAGGGGGTGCCGTGACCAAGCTGAACCAGATCATCGCGATCGAGAAGGGTGTGAAGGCGCGCGCCGCGCGCGAGTTCGCCGACCTGCAGGGCTCCACGCAGAAGGACGCCCTGCTCGCCGGCATCTCCCGGACCTACCAGCCGCGCGACGAGGAAGGCGACCAGCTGCCGGCGGAGGGCACCAAGGTCCAGGTACGCGTGGAAGAGGTGCTGACGCAGCTTTCCGCGGTCCTGACCCGGTTGTTCGACGTGGTCGCCACCAAGGACATCGCGAACCGCGAGGCGACGGCCGACGTCGTCGTCGACGGCGTGACGCTGCTGCGTGACGTGCCGGTGGCCTACCTGCTCTTCCTGGAGAAGCAGCTCGCGGACCTGCAGGCGTTCCTCGCGAAGCTGCCGGTGCTCGACCCGGCCGAGGACTGGACCTGGGACCCGGCCGCCGGCGTCTACCGCACGCCGACGACGAAGACCGTGCGTTCCCGCAAGGTGCCCAAGGTGCTCGTCAAGTACGAGGCGACGGAACACCACCCGGCGCAGACCGAGGTGTTCACCGTCGATGAGCCGGTCGGCGAGTGGTCGACGGTGAAGTTCTCCGGCTCCCTGCCCGCGGACCGGCGCCGTCAGCTGGCCGACCGGGTCGTGGCGCTCGCCGAGGGCGTGAAGGTCGCCCGCGAGGCCGCGAACCAGTTCGAGGTGACCGACCAGACCGTCGGCCGGCAGGTGTTCGACTACCTGTTCGCCCGTTAGCTCGCCCGGCCCGAGGTAACCGGCCCTCGGCAGACCGGCCCGTGGCGGACCGGTTCACAGTCTCCCGCCTGGAGCGGCGGGACGCGTCCGGCGACGGACGTGAAGCTGAGACTCATACTCAAGATCATGAAGGGCGGTGACAGCGGGGGTTCGATTCCCCTCCCCGGCTCGAACCTGCCGGGGTAGCCCAGTGGTAGAGGCAGCCGTCATTGAATCTTAGTCTCTCGCTCCACAACTGAAGACAGGCCATATCGCCGGCCCGGCCGACGTCCGGAAAATTAAGGTCGAGGTTGCGGGTTCAAGCCCCGCGCGGTGCTCCACCTGCGCCGCTAGCTCAATTGGAAGAGCGCGACCCGTGTGATGCTGACCGGCCGCCAACAAAACGGACTGGCGTGTGCATGATGGCCATCCCTCGGGGCCCGGAGAAGGGTAGTCTCCGGGCTCCACCAAATCTCGCCGGCTTCACCAGTTCCCACGGTCGTGGCCTGCCTCGGGCGCGATCGGCCGCCCTCGGTCAGGCCGCCGCCGTAAGCTGACGCGACCAGGCCGACCGCCAGGTAGGCCGCTCGGTGGCCGGCTCAGTGGCCGGGTCCGGCGGTCGCTCCGGCGGTGGCTCCGGCGGTCGGTAGTGGCTGGCCGGCGTCCGCGCGATCGGGACGGTGGCGAGACAGACCACATGGAGATGCTTGAGGTCCGGGGTATCTTCCGGTATGTCCGACCTGGCGGTACCGGGGCCCGTCCGCCAGCCGTCCTCCAGTCAACGCGGACAGGTCGCGTCGTCCGCCCGAAAGGCGGCCGACAGCTGATGTCCACGCACCGATCGATGCATCGCACTCTGATCGTCGCGGACAAGTTCCCGCCGGTGCTGGGCGGGATACAGACCTTCGCCTACGCCTTCGCCGCGACGCTGCCCGCGGACAAGGTCCTCGTCGTCGCCCCGCCGCACCCCGACGCGCCCAAACTGGACGCGGACGCGCCCTTTCAGATCATTCGGCATCCTGCCGCCCGGCTGCGCCTGCCCGGAGCCGGTCCCGCCATCGGCCGGATCGCGCGCGCGGAGGGCTGTACCGCGGCCTGGTTCCCGGCCGGCACGCCGCGCGGGATGATCGCGCCCGCGCTGCGCCGTGCTGGCGTGGAATGGGTGGTGTCGTCCACGCACGGGCATGAGTACGGGTGGTCGCAGCTTCCCTACGGCTGGTCCCTGGTGCGCGCGGTCGCCGCTCGGGCGGACGTCGTCACCCACCTGACCGAGGTGACCCTGCGCCGCCTGAGCAAGGTCGCGCCCGCCGGTACCAGCTTCGAGCGGCTGACCGGCGGCGTCGACGTCGACCGGTTCCAGCCCGGCGTGGGCGGCGAGGACATCCGACGCAGGCATGGATGGGGTGATCGTCCTGTTGTGACGTGTGTCGCCCGTTTGGTGCCGCGTAAGGGCCAGGACGTCCTGATCAGGGGGTTGCCGTCGGTGTTGCGTAACCACCCGGACACGCTGCTGGTCGTCATCGGCCGGGGGCGGAGCGCCGGCCGACTGCGACGACTGGCGGCGAGCGCCGGTGTCAGGGAAAATGTCGTTCTCGCGGGCGCCATTCCCGAGAGAGAACTGCCCGCATACCTGGACGCGGCCGACGTGTTCGCCATGCCGTCGCGGCCAGCCAAGCTGGGCCTGGACCTGGAGGGACTCGGTCTGTCGTCGCTGGAGGCTGCCGCCGCGGGCAAACCGGTGATCACCGGTGCCGCCGGGGGAGCGCCCGAGGTCGTGATCCCCGGTAAGACCGGGCTGGTCGTCGACGGTACCGACGTGTCCGCGGTCGCCGACGCCGTTGGCGAGCTGCTCGCCGACCCGGACCGCGCCCGCCGGATGGGCGCCGCGGGCCGCGAGTTCATGACGTCGGCCTGGACGTGGGAGTACCTCGGTGGCCGGCTCGCCGCGCTGCTGACCGGCCCGTCATATGCCTCCGCCCTCGCGGGCGGCCCAGCGCCGGGAGCTGGCCAGCCATCCCCGGCTCCCCTGCCAACCGCCCCGTCCTCACCGGGCCACACAGACGGGGCGACGGCACGATGAGCGAACCAGCCGAACGAGAGGACGCGCCGTCGCCGGCGCCGGCGACGATGCTGCTCGAGGCATCGTTGCCCGAGACCCAGCCTTCAGAAACCCTGCCTTCAGGAATCCAGCCTTCAGAAACTCCGCTGTCCGCGATCGAGCTGCCCCAGGCGACGCCGACGAGCTTGCCGTCGACGGCGAAATCCCGCCGGTCCCGGCGGATCATGGCCGTGCTCAGCATCGTTGCGCCGGCGGTGGGCGCCGTATGGCTGGGAACCCACCACGAGGAGCTGCGCGCCGCCTTCCAGGCCTGTAAGCGGGCCGACGGCGAGTGGCTGCTGGTCGCGGTGGTGGCCGCGTGCGCGACCTACTTCGCCGCGGCGGCGAGCATGAAGGGCGCGGTGACGCGCAAGCTCCCGTTCGGCCAGCTGCTCGCCATCCAGATCGCCGGGATCCTGCCGAACGTGCTGGTACCCGCCGGTATGGGCGTCGCTGCCCTGCAGACCCGCTATCTGCTCAGGCGCGGCCTGACGATGGCCGAGGCCGTCGCCTCGACCGCCGCCAACGCGACGGCCGGCGCGATCCCGCACGCCCTGATGCTCATCGTGCTGCTGTTCGCCGGGGCGGTCCCGGTGCCGCACCTCGCGTTCGGGGGGAGCACCCGCTTGTTCGTGGTGGCGACCGTGGCGGCGGCGCTCGTGGCCGCGTGCGTGCCCAAGGTCCGCCGGGCCATCGTCTCGGTGGCGCGCCGGCTCGTCGAGCACCGCGACCTGTTGGCCGGCGCCGGCAGCACGCGGCGGGCCGCACTGCTGTGGGGCGGCTCGATCGCGATCCCGATGCTGCACGCCGCGACCCTGTGCGCGATCGCGGCCGCGCTGCACGCGCCGCTCGGCCCCGGGAAGATCATCGTGGTCTACCTGGTGGCGAGCGCGCTGTCGGCCGTCATCCCATCGCCCGGCGGCTTCGGCGGCCTCGACGCCGCGCTGACGGCGCTGCTCACCGGCGCGGGCGTGCCCACGGCGACGGCGATCGCCGCCGTCCTCGGCTACCGCCTGCTCACCGCCTGGCTCCCGCTGGCCCCCTCCGCCGCCGTCTGCGGCGTCCTCATCCGCACCCGCGTCATCTGACGGTCAGGGCACCGGCCCGCCGGGAGCCACGGCCCAAGATCCGCAAAAGCGCCGGTCCGGGTGCTCGGGACGGGCCTGGCCGCAGGTGCCGCGAGAATTGTGAGCCGGGCACAAGGCGGGTCCGGTGGGTGGACCGGAGGGTGTAGGGCGTGAACGGGGTGGACGCGGCGCTGACGGCCGGAGCCGGGCTGCTGGCCGGTGGCGTCAACGCGATCGCGGGCGGCGGCACGCTGATCGCCTTTCCGGCGCTGCTGGCCGCCGGACTGCCGGCCGTCACCGCCAACATCACCTCGTCGGTCGGGCTGGTCACCGGCTATGCCGGCGGCGCGCTGGGCTACCGGCGCGAGCTCGCGGGCCAGGCCGCCCGGCTGCGGGCGCTCGGGCCGGCCGCGGTCCTCGGTGGCGTCGTCGGGGCCGTGATCCTGCTGGTGACGCCCAAGGGTGCGTTCAAGGCGGCCGTCCCGTTCCTGGTCCTGCTCTCGTGCGCGCTGCTGGCCAGCCAGACGAGGCTCGGCGGTCTCGTCGCCCGCCGTCGCGCGGCCAGGACCACCGCCTCGGCGGCGGCCGCCACGCCGCCTGCGGTGCCCTCGGCTGGTGTGGCGACGGCGACCACCCAGGTGACCCTGGGCGCGGAAATGACCGTGGGCGCGGAAATGACCGTGGGCGCGGGAGCCGCGCAGCCGGTTACCTGGCCGACGCGTGTCGGGGTGTTCCTCGCCGGCGCCTACGGGTCGTACTTCGGGGCCGGGCTGGGTGTGCTGCTGCTGGGCGTCCTCGGGATCCTGCTGGTCGACGACCTGCAGCGCACGAACGCCCTCAAGACGCTGCTGTCGTTCATCGTGAACGCCGTCGGCGTGGTGATCTTCCTGGTGAGCGCCCAGGTCGCCTGGGCCTATGCCGGCATCCTCGTCGTCGCCTCGGCGATCGGAGGCGTGCTCGGCGCCCGCGTCGCCCGCCGCCTGCCCGCCAAGGGCCTGCGGGCCGGCGTCATCACCCTCGGCGTCGGCGTCGCCGTCGTCCTGCTCATCCGCGATTTCTGAATCCGCGATCTCCGGGCGGCGTCCGGCCGTGGGTCGGATCACGTCGTCGGAGGGACCGTCGGACGCCGTTCCGGACCTGGCACCGCCGGTGTCGTGGTACGTGTAGGCGCATGGGGATCGTCTCGCCTGGCTTCCAGGGCCGGCGCCGTTTGAGCCCGACGCTGCCGCCCGGCCAATACCTCGAAGAGGACTTCCCGGTCCTGTCGGCCGGACCGACGCCGCGCGTCCCGCTGGACCGGTGGCGGTTCACCATCACGACCGAGACCGGCGAGAAGTACACGTGGACCTGGGACGAGCTCCAGGCCCTGCCGCAGGAGACGCCGACGGTCGACATCCACTGTGTCACCCGCTGGTCGAAGCTGGGCACCACGTGGAAGGGCGTCTCGCTGGACACCCTGTTCGCCGACGTCGAGACGACCGCCGACTACACGATGATCCACTCCTACGGCGGTTACACCACGAACCTGCCGCTGGAGGACCTGCTCGACGGCCAGGCCTGGATCGTCCACACGTTCGACGGCGAGGATCTGGACTCGGAACACGGCGGCCCCGCCCGGCTCCTCGTCCCGCACCTGTACTTCTGGAAGTCCGCGAAGTGGGTCCGCGGCATCCAGCTCCTCGTCGAGGATTCGCCGGGCTTCTGGGAGGCCGCGGGCTACCACGACCGCGGCGACCCGTGGCTCGAGCAGCGCTACCAGGGCGACTGATGGCGAGGACTCCGTGACCGGCCGCCCGGCCCGGGTCGCGGCCCGGATGGCCTGGCGGGTCGGCCGGCTCACCGAGGTCGTCGACGAGACGCCAACCGCCCGCACGCTCGTCCTCGACGTGCCCGGCTGGCCGGGGCACCTCGCCGGCCAGCGGGTCGACGTCCGGCTGACCGCCGAGGACGGCTATCGCGCGTCGCGCGCCTACTCGATCGCCGCGCCGGTGGACGGCGACCGGGTGGAAGTCACCGTCCAGCGGGTGCCGGACGGTGAGGTGTCGCCCTACCTGACCGAGGTCTTCGCGGTGGGGGATCCGGTCGAGCTGCGCGGGCCGATCGGCGGCTGGTTCGTGTGGCAACCGGACGGCCCGCCCGATCCGGTGCTGCTCGTCGCGGGCGGTTCCGGGATCGTCCCGCTGATGGCGATGATCCGTGCCCGCCGCGCGGCCCGCAGCCGGGTCCCGTTCCGGCTGGTCTACGCGCTGCGCGGCCCCGGCGAGACGTACTACGCGTCCGAGCTGCGCGGCCTCGGCCCCGACGACGGCGGCCTCGACGTCGCCTACGTCTACAGCCGGTCCGTCCCGGAAGGCTGGCCGGTCCCGCCCCACCGGATCACCGGCCCGGACCTGGCCGCCGCCGGCTGGCCCGCCGAGTTCAGCCCCACGTGCTATGTCTGCGGCCCCACCGGCTTCGTCGAGACCGTGGCCGACCTGCTCGTCGACCAGGGCCACGACCCGTCGCGTATCCGCACCGAACGCTTCGGCCCCACCGGCCGCTGACGGCGCCGCGCTGCGGCCCTACGCGACGGGACCGCGGTGGGCGCGGCCGGAATCACCTGGAGATGTCCCGGGTGTCGGGGGAGAGTTGGGGACGGCGAGAGCGAGAGCCATGACGGGCGCTGGCGAGGAGGCCGGATGACGCGGGAGCTGTGGGACGCCGTCGACGACTACTTCGAGGGGCTGCTGGTGCCGGCCGACCCGGCGCTGGCGGCGGCGCTGCGGGCCAGCGACGCGGCCGGGCTCCCGGCGATCCAGGTGTCGGCGAGCCAGGGCAAGCTGCTGCAACTGCTGGCCCGGACCGTCGGCGCGCGCTCGATCCTCGAGGTCGGCACGCTGGGCGGCTACAGCACGATCTGGCTGGCACGGGCGCTGCCGGCCGGCGGCCGGCTCGTCACGCTCGAGGTGGACCCGGCGCACGCCGCCGTCGCCCGCGCCAACGCCGAGCGCGCCGGCGTCGCGGACGTGGTCGACGTGCGGGTCGGAGCGGCGCTGGAGACCCTGCCAAAGCTCGCCGCCGAGGGCGGTGGCCCGTTCGACCTGGTCTTCATCGACGCGGACAAGCCGAACAACCCGGGCTACTTCGAGTGGGCGCTCAGGCTCACCCGGCCCGGGAGTCTGATCATCATCGACAACGTCGTCCGCGGCGGCGCCGTCGCGGATCCCGACAACACCGAGCCCTCGGTCGTCGGGACGCGCCGCGTCCACGAGCTGATCGCCGCCGAGCCGCGCGTCAGCGCGACCGCCGTCCAGACCGTCGGCACCAAGGGCTATGACGGCTTTACTCTGGCCTTCGTCACGGGCGAGTAGCCCGCCCGTCGAGCCGGCGGCCGCGGCGTCCCCATCCCCGCACGGTCAGCCGGCGTGGACGGGCGCCGCGGCCGGCTGGCCGCACCAGATCACCTCGCCCTCCCTGCCGAGGCTCACCGCCGGGCCGTCGTCGTCGCCGTTGGAGCCGTCGGCGGCGAGCCTGGCCGCGAGCGCGTCGAGGTCGGCGTCGGTCCGGCCGGGGGAGTGGTGGATGAGGACCAGCGACCGTACCCGGCAGTCCCGCGCGAAGCGGATAGCGTCATCGATCGTCGAGTGGCCGTAGGCGTCGGCCGCTGCCCGGTCACCGAAGCCGTTCGAGGCGTCGTGCAGCAGCAGGTCCACGCCGGCCGCCAGCGCCACCGCCGCCGCCGTCGGCCGGCCCGCCAGCGCGTGGTCGGGCAGGTAGGCGAGGCTTGCCCCGTCCGCGCTAACCCGGTACCCGAACGTGCGGCCGCCCTTGTGCGGGACCTCGGCCGCCGTGACCGCGAACCGCGGCGGCACGGTGAGCCGGCCCGGGCGCACGAGCCGGGCGCGCCACTGCCCGCGCAGGCCGGAGATCCCGATCGGGAAGCTCGGCGGCGACATCGACCGGGCGAGCAGGCTGGCCGCGCTGCGGCCCCGCTGGGCCGGCACCCGCAGGTCGACCCGCGCGTCCGGCCGGTCGAGGCACCGGGTGAACGGCAGCCCCTGGGTGTGGTCCCAGTGCAGGTGGGTCAGCAGGACCGTGCCCCGGAACGGCGCCGGCCCGAGCAGGGCGTCGAGGTTGCGGGCCCCGGTGCCCGCGTCGAGCAGCAGCGTCGGCCCCGGCTCGCCCGCCGCGGTGACCGCCACGCAGGAGGTGTGGCCGCCGTAGCGGGCGAAGGGCTCGCCGGGCGCGGGCGTCGACCCGCGGACTCCGAGCAGGTGCACGTTCACGCGGTCACCGACTCGCGCCGCGCCGCCGGGATCGCCGGCGCCCGTGGCCCGGGTTCGCTCGGCGCACCGTCCCCCTCCTCGCGGCGGTGCCCGCGGGCCAGCTGCGCGAGGGCCGCGAGGTCGACGGCGTCCCTGCTGGCCCTGGCGACGCGCACCGCGGTCAGCGCGGTCAGCGTCGCGGTCCGCAGGCCGCCCTCCAGCAGCGAGCGCTCGCCGACGATCGCGCCTGGGCCGACCTCGGCGATCCGCGTGCCGTCGACGTCGACGCCGAGCACCCCGTCGAGCAGCAGGAACAGCGCGTCGCCCGGCGTGCCCTGCCGGACCAGCTCGGTGCCGGCGGCCAGGTTGTCGATCTGGGGCCGCTTACCGGCCCGCATGATGTGGTGGGACAGCTCCCGCTCGAGGGCCGTCTCAGCGGCGACCACCAGCGCCGGAGAGTCCTCGTCGCCCCATGGCGTGTGCCGCCACGAGGGCTGCGAGGTCCAGCTCGACCAGTCGGTGATCCCCGACTTGAGCACCAGGTGGCCGTCCGCGTCGTAGACCCAGTGCCGGGGGAAGGCGCTCGCGCCGACCATGTCGTACTCGGCCCGCCCGTCGGCGAACAGTGTCAGCGACAGCGTCGACCAGGTGACGGGGCTCTGCAGCCGGAAGTACGGCGGCCGCGCGGTCTGGCGCGGCAGCGGGAGCGCGGTGCGGCCGCCGCCGGTCTGGGTGAACCGCACCCAGCCGTCGCCCACGACGGGCTCGGCCTGGATGTCCGGCATGGCGACCCCGGCGAACGTCGCGCCCAGCCCGCCGAGGCGGACCGTGGTCGACCCGGTCACCGCGCCGCCCGTGTAGCGGAACGCCAGCACCTCGCCGTCGTCCCCGAACGTCGCGGCCGCCGAGAGGCGGTTGGCGAACCGGAACCGGTCCGCGCGGCGCAGCGCGTCGAGGTCGTCGACCTGGGCGGGCAGCGGCTCGTCGTAGTGGCTGACCCCGAGCGAGAAAGGAAGCTTGCCGAATCCCCGGATAGCCTCCGAAGGAATCCAGGACAACGACATGACGCTCGACTCGACCATCCGCGTTCCCATCACGCCCTCCAAAAGGAAATGTGAGGCGGGTCTTTTCCGAAATCCCGCCGTCCGGTTTACACCGTCAGAAGCTACGGGCGCGCCCGTGCGCCGCCGAGGGCGTCAGCCGCTTGCTCCGTGCGTGGCAGCACCCCGCGGGCCGGGTGCTGCCGGCGTGGGCCGGCCCCCGCGCCGCGCCCTGACCAGGGAGAACCTGGTGGACAACGGCCGGACGCGCCGGCGGCCGGCGGCCGGCACCGGCTTTCTGTGTGGCCCGCACCCGGGCCACCGGGTGCTAGCACGCCAGAAATGCCGTGCTGATCTCCTTGGCGTGACGGGCCGAATCCGGCTGAATGGACGCCATGGAACCGATCACGGTACTGCTCGCCGATGACAACCTCATCGCGCGGGAAGGTATTCGTGCGCTGCTTGGCACCGACCCGGCCGTACGGGTCGTGGCGGTCGCGGCCGACCGCGACGAGCTGGTCCGGGCGGCGTTCGAGCTGTGCCCGCAGGTCGTCGTGACCGACATCCGGATGCCGCCCACCTTCCAGGACGAGGGGATCGCCGGCGCCAAGGAGGTCCGCCGCCGGCATCCGGGCACCGGGGTGGTGGTGCTGTCGCAGTTCGACGACCCCGAGTACGCGATCGCCCTGCTGGCCGACGGAGCCGCCGGCTTCGCCTACCTGCTCAAGGACCAGGTGGGCGACTCCGACCGGCTGTCGAGGGCCATCCGGGAGGTCGCGACCGGGGGCTCCATGCTCGACCCGCAGATCGTCGCCACGATGCTCTCGCCGGTGACCCGGCGCGGGGAGCTGACGGCCGACCAGGAGGACCTGCTCGCCGACATGGCCGCCGGCCGGCCGGTGAAGGCGATCGCTGCGGCGCGCCGGCGCACCCCGGAGGCGATGAACGGCGAGATCGAGGAGATCTTCCTGCGGCTGGCCGAGGGCGCGAGCGCCGGGCGGCGCGGCGCGCTGCGCAGGCTGCGGCTGCTGCACACCGCGCTGCTGCGCCGCGAGGAGCAGGGGGAGACGCTGTCGCGGCTGCTCCCGTCGGGGCTCGCCGAGAAGCTGCGCACCGACGTGGGCGCAGCCACGGGGCGCACCGAGCGGCTCGAGGTCACGGTGCTCATGTCGGACGTGCGCGGCTACTCGACCATCGCGGAGTACACCGATCCGGCGGTGCTGGCCGGCCAGCTCAACGCCCACCGCCGCGAGATGAATGCGGCGATCCTCGGCCACGGCGGGACGGTGATGCAGTACGTCGGCGACGCGGTGATGGCCGTGTTCGGCGCCCCGTTCGCCCGTCCGGATCACGCACTGGCGGCCTGCCGCGCGGCAGGCGCGATGCACGCCCGGCAGGCCGGCCTCGACCAGGCCTGGGCCGGGGACGGCCTGGAACCGTTCGGGCTCGGTATCGGGGTGTGCAGCGGCCCGGTGGCGGCGGCCCTGCTCGGCAGCGAGGAGAGGCTGGAATACACCCTGGTCGGCGACACCGTGAACCTCGCCCAGCGGTTGGGAGACCTCGCCCGGCCCGCCGGGACGACGGTGATCAGCGATGCCACCGCCGCCGCGCTGCGGGGCCACGGGGAGTTCGACGTCTGGGAGATGCCGGCGCGCACCGTCAAAGGCCGCACCACCCCGGTACGCCCGTTCCAGCTGCACCCGCCTCGCTCTGGAGCGAGTTCTCCAGGCCCCGACGTGGCCGACTTCCCGCGCCTGGTGGAATGCGTCCCACCGGTCGGCGCTCTCATGGCAGATTCCCTGCAGGTGGAGGCGGTGGGCGCGGCGGGCGGGCTCGCCGTCACGCCCGTCGCCCGGGCTGGCGCGAGTGTTTCCGGCCGCGGCCGCCGGTGGTGGCCCACTCGTGGCCGGGGCAATGTCCAGGCGCGCGATGAGTAAGCCGGCGCGGCTGTTCCTCGCACGGCCGTCAGCGGGCCGTCTCTCGGCGGCCAATGACACTCGGGCGACGCGGCCGCATCCGAGGAGCCGCGTTCACGGAAACCGCCGGCGCGTCGCTGGCGGAAGGGAATGCCGGCGTACGCCGGCCGGGGGAAGGAACTGACATGACGAGTACTGACCTGCTCGGCGGCGCCGCCGGGCCGGAGCCCGGCGCTGGTACCGCCGCCGTTCCTGGCGGCGCCGCGCCCGCGCCGCCCACCGCGGCCGATCTCGGGGGGGCCGCGGTGGGCGACGCGGGCACGGCGCCGGTCGTGCGGCTGCGGGGCGTGCGGCGCACCTTCGACGCCGATCTCGCGCCGGTGCGGGCGCTGCGCGGCGTCGACCTGGACGTCGCGGCCGGCGACTTCGTCGCCGTCACCGGCCCGTCCGGGTGCGGCAAGTCGACGCTGCTGAATGTGATCGCGGGCCTGGAAGCCGTCGACGACGGCACCGTCGATGTCGTCGGCGAGCGGATCAGCGAACGCGACCCGGACTGGATCGCCCGGTTCCGGCGGCACCATGTCGGCATCGTCTTCCAGTTCTTCAACCTCATCGACGGCGTGTCCGCGTTGCAGAACATCGTGCTGCCAGCCTCGATCGGCGGAATGCGCCGGCGCGCTGCCGAGTCCAGGGCCCGGGACCTGCTCGACCTGCTGGGCCTCGCCGACCGCGCCGACCAGCTTCCGTCCGTGCTGTCCGGTGGACAGCGCCAGCGGCTGGCGATCGCGCGGGCGCTGGTCAACTCCCCCACGCTGGTGCTGGCGGACGAGCCGACCGGCGCGCTCGACAGCGAGGGCGGGCTGGAGATCCTCGAGCTGTTCCGCCGACTGCACGCCGACGGCCAGACGATCATCATGATCACCCACTCAGCGGATGTCGCGGCCGGCGCGCAGCGCGTCGTGCCGATGCGCGACGGCCGGATCGTGGCCTGAGGCCGCCATGATCACGAAACAGGGGTCGGATCGAACCGCGGACAGTGCGCCAGGCCCGAGGCCGCCGGGCATCGGCGGCCCGGTGGCTGGCCTGTGGCGGCCGGTCTGGGCGTGGCTGCGGCTGGACCTGCGGCGGCGCTGGCCTTCCCTGATAGCCCTCGCGCTGCTGGTCGCGCTCGCCACGGGCACGGTCATGACCGCGGCGGCCGGCGCCCGCCGCGGCGACTCGGCCCTCGACCGGATGCTCGCCGTCACGCTGCCCCCCACGCTGGTGCCGGTGCCCACGGAGCCCAACTTCGACTGGGAGGCCGCGCGGCGCCTGCCCGGCGTGGCGGCCCTGGGCACGTTCCTGGCATCCGGCTCCCTTTCCATCGAAGGCCACCCCGGGGTGGACGCCGGCTCGGTGCCGCTGGACACCGAGATCTTCCAGACGGTCGAGCGCCCGGTCGTCCTGGCCGGCCGGCTCGCGGACCCGACCCGGGTGGACGAGGCGGTTGTCAGCCCGCGCTTCCTCGAGAAATCCGGGCTGTCGGTGGGGGATACGGTGACCGCGATCCTGCCGACCCCGGCCGAGACCGCCGCGATGGCCGACAACGGTTCGGCCCCGGTCTCGTTCTCGGGCCCGCGCCAGCAGCTCAAGATCGTCGGTGTCGTCCGCTCCTTCTGGTGGTTCCGCGACGAGCCGAACTACCAAGGCGGGCTGGAGACCACCTACGCGTTCACCCAGACCTACCGGGAGAACCTGTTCGGCACCGGCGGCCAGGGCTTGGTGGTCGCCCTGGTCCGGCTGCGCGACGGCGCCGCCGGGGTACCGGCCTTCCAGGCCGCGCTCGACCAGCAGGCGACACACCCCGTCGACGCCTTCGACGTCGTCAAGGGCGCGGCGGACTACCGTGCGACCACCACCTTCGAGGCCGGCGCGCTGGCGGCGTTCGCGCTGGCGGCCTACCTCGCCGCCGTTGTCCTGGTCGGGCAGGCCGTGATCCGTTTCGTGATCGGCGCGACCGCGGACCTCGGTGTGCTGCGCACGCTCGGCCTGACCATCCGGCAGGCCACCGTCGCGGCCGCGGCCGGTCCCGTGCTCGCCACCACCGCCGGGGCGCTTGCCGGGGCCGTCGCGGCGGCGGCCGTCTCGCCGCTGTTCCCGATCGGCTCCGCGGCGGCCGTCGAGCCCAGGCCGGGCTTCGACGTCGACCTCGGAGTGCTTGCCGCGGTGGTGGGCGTGACGGTGCTGCTGGTGGCGGTGGCGGCGACCACGACGGCGTTCGCGGCATCGGCGCGCGGTGTCCGGCCCGCGCGCCCGCGTGGGTCGGCGGCCGCGCGGCTGGCCTACCGCGTGGGCCTTCCGGCCCCGGCGCTCACCGGAATACGGTTCGCGCTCGAACCGGGCCGGGCCGGTGCCGCGGTGCGCCCAGCGCTGGTCGGCGCGGTCGTCGGCGTCCTCGGTGTGCTGGGTTCGCTGACGTTCCAGAGCGGCGTCGCCGACGCGGCGGTCAACCCCGCCCGGTTCGGGCAGAACTTCGCGGTCGGGAGCACCGTCGGCTGGCTTGACAACGACTTCGCGCCGGCCGATGACATCGAGCGCCGCGCGGCCACCGACCGCGACGTGCTCGCGGTCAACGACACGCTGGTCGACGTCGCGGAGGTCGCGGGCCGGCCGGTGACGCTGTTCAGCCTCGACCCGGCCACCGCCCGCCCGCTGCCTGTCCCCGTGCTGTCCGGCCGGCTGCCGGCCACCTCGGGCGAGATCGTGCTGGCACCCGGGGTCGCCAGCCGGACCGGCGTCAAGGTGGGTGACGTCATCACCGTGGGGCGGGGCCCGGCGGATGGCACGCGGATGCGGGTGACCGGGCTGGCGTTCGTCCCGCAGGACTCGCACACCGACTACAACCAGGGCGGCTGGGTGACCGCGGGTGGCTACCGCGCGCTGTTCTCGAAGGGCTTCAAGTACCACGAGCTCCACGTCGAGCTGCGGCCGGGCGTGAGCGCGCCGGCCGTGCGTGACCGGCTCAACAAAGCCGCGGGCACCGGCGACGCCTTCTATGTTCTGACCGACGAGCTACCGATCGACGCGATGAACCGCTTCCGGGGCATCGCCGTCCTGCCCCGTCTCCTCGGGGCCTTCCTGGGCGTGCTCGCCGTGGGCGCGGTCGGCCACGCCCTGTTCGTCGGGGTGCGCCGCCGCCGGCACGAGGTCGCGGTGCTGCGTGCCCTGGGCACCACCGGGTGGCAGACGCGGGCGATCGTGCTGACCCAGGCCGCCGTCATCGTGATCGTCGGCCTGGCCGTCGGCGTGCCGGTCGGCGTCCTGCTCGGCCGCGCGCTGTGGCGGGCGATCGCGACGAGCACACCGCTGATCTACGCGCCGCCGGTCGCGACGCTCGCTCTCGCGCTCGTCGTCCCGGCCGTGATCGTCACGGTGAGCGTCCTGGCGTCTGTTCCGGCCCGGCGCGCGGCCCGCCTGCGCGTGCCGGACGTTTTGAGAGCTGAGTGAGAGCGACGATGACAGGCAGAACGTCGGAGACGGCAATGGACGGGCGCGCGCGGGTCGGCGGTGGTCCGGTGGCGCGTGTCTGGCGGCCGGTGTGGGCGTGGCTGCGGCTGGACCTGCGGCGCCGTTGGCTGTCGCTGCTCACGCTCGCGCTGCTGGTCGCGCTGGCCACCGGTGCCGTGATGACCGCGGCGGCCGGCGCCCGGCGCGGCGCCTCGGCCCTCGACCGGATCCTCGCCGTCACATCACCGGCCACGGTGGCCGCCGTGCCGAACGAGCCGGGCTTCGACTGGGACCCCGTGCGGCGCCTGCCCGGCGTGGAGGCGCTGGGCACGGCCCTGCTCACCGGCACCTTCGCCATCGAGGGCCACCCAGAGGTGGAGGTCCTGTCTCCCCCCATGGACGGCGAGATCATGCGGACGGTCGAGCGCCCCGCGGTGCTGGCCGGCCGGCTCGCGGACCCGGCGCGGGCGGACGAGGCCGTCGTCAGCCCGCACTTCGTCGAGACGACCGGGCTGTCGGTCGGGGACACGGTGACGGCGCTGCTGCCGACGCCCGCGCAGACCGAAGCGGCCGCCCTGAACGAGGAGCCGATCTCCTACTCGGGCCCTCGCCAGCGGCTCACGATCGTCGGCGTCGTCCGTTCCGGCTGGTGGTTCCGGGAAGGACAGGACAATCCGGGCGGTATTGGCACCACCTTCGCGTTCACCGAGACCTACCGGGAGAACCTGCTCGGCACCACCGGCGACGCGGCCATCGTGAACGCCGTGGTCCGGCTGCGCGCCGGCGCCGCCGGGATACCCGCGTTCCAGCAGGCGCTCGACCGAGTGGCGCAGCGTTCCGTCGAAACCCTCAACGTCGTCGCGGACGAGCAAAGCTTCCGCGAGACCACGACGTTCGAAGCGGTCGGTCTGGCCGCCTTCGCGCTGGCGGCCTACCTCGCAGCCCTGGTCCTGGTCGGGCAGGCCGTCGTCCGTTTCGTGATCGGCGCGACCGCGGACCTCGGCGTGCTACGTACGCTCGGCCTGACCACCCGGCAGGCCACCGTCGCGGCCGCCGCGGGGCCGGTCGTGGCCTCGGCCGCCGGGGTGCTCGCCGGGGCCGGCGCGGCGGTGGCCGCCTCGCCGCTGTTCCCGATCGGGTCCGCGACGCTCGTCGAGCCCGATCCGGGCGTCCACGTCGATCTCCTGGTGATCCTCGCCGTCGCGGGGGTGACGCTGCTGCTGGTGACGGTGGCGGCGACCACGACGGCGTTCGCCGCGTCGGTGCGCGGCGTCCGGCCGGTCCGGCCACGCGGGTCGGCGGTCGCGCGCCTGGCCTACCGTCTCGGCCTGCCGGTGCCGGTGCAGACGGGCGCGCGCTTCGCGCTCGAAACGGGTCGGGCCGGCGCCGCCGTGCGCCCGGCGCTGGTCGGCGCGGTCGTCGGGGTCCTCGGCGTGCTGGGCTCGCTGACCTTCCAGGCCGGCGTCGCCGACGCGGTGGCCAACCCCGCCCGGTTCGGGCAGGTCTTCGCGGTCGGGAGCTTCGTCGGCTTCGGCGGCGACGACGTCGCGCCGGCCGACGACCTCCTGCGCGCCGCGGCCGCCGACCCCGACGTGCTCGCGGTCAACGACACCCGGGTCAATGTCGCGACCGTCGAGCGCCTGCCGGTGACGTTGTTCAGCCTTGACCCCGTGGCCGGGCACCCGCCGTCGATCCAGGTGCTCTCGGGCCGTCTTCCGGCCACGCCGGGCGAGATCGTGCTGGCGCCGGGCGTCGCCCGCCGGACCGGCGTCAAGGTGGGCGACGTCCTCACCGTCGCCGGGCGTGACCCGGCGGCCGGCACGCCGATGCGGCTGACCGGCCTGGCCTTCGTTCCCCAGGACCCGCACACCACCTACAACGAGGGCGGCTGGGTAAGCGCGGCCGGCTACCGCGCGCTGTTCCAGGACGGCTTCAAATACCACGAGATCCGCGTCGAGCTGCGGGCGGGCGCCAGCGCCCCCGCCGTGCGCGACCGGCTCAACGCGGCCGTCGGCGCCCACGACGCCTTCCTCGTCCTGCTCGACGACATCCCAGTCGACGAGCGGGACCGATTCCGCGGTATCGCGGTCCTGCCCCGGCTGCTCGGGGTCTTCCTGGGGGTGCTCGCCTTCGGCGCGGTCGGTCATGCCCTGTTCGTCGGGGTGCGCCGCCGCCGGCACGAGGTCGCCGTGCTGCGGGCGCTCGGCACGACCCGGTGGCAGGCCCGGATGATCTTGCTGACCCAGGCCGCCCTGATCGGGACGATCGGCCTGGCCGTCGGCGTGCCGGTCGGCCTGCTGCTCGGCCGCGCGCTGTGGCGGGCGGTCGCGACGAGCACCCCGCTGATCTACGTGCCGCCGGTCGCGGCGCTCGCGCTGGCGCTGGCGGTGCCGGCCACGGTCATGATGGCGGCCCTCCTGGCGTCCGTTCCGGCCCGGCGCGCGGCCCGCCTGCGCGTGCCGGACGTCCTGCGAGCCGAGTGAGCAACGATGACCAGCCCCGTTCCCAGTACGACGCCGCATGCCGGCATGTCCGTCGCCCGCGGCGTCTCCGGCGTGGCCAGGCGCGCGTCGGCGTGGCTGCCCACCTTCGTCGTCCTGGCGGCGTTCGCGGCCGCGCTCGCCGGCCCACGCCTCGTGGGCACGGCGGGCGAGGCGCCGCTGGACGACGCCGTTCGGACGGTCGGGCTGGTCTCGACCGCCAGCTGGGTCGTGCTCGCCGTGGTTGCCCGGACCGTCCGGCCGCCCCGGCATGCCTGGGTCGCCGCGGTGGTCGCGGCCGTCCAGGCCGGCGCGCTGCTGGAACCGCGGCTCGCGGCCGCCGCGGTCGCCGTCTGGGCGCTCGCCCTGGCCGTCCCGCCCGACGGCGCGCTCCT
>NZ_KI912267.1:678020-681703 GCF_000235425.2 Pseudofrankia saprophytica | reverse complement strand
CGCTGGCCGCCCTGGCCGCCCTGGGCGCGCTGTATGTGGCGGCGTGCCACCTGGTGCTGGTCAACGCCCACGGCGGCCGGGCTGACGGCTCGGCCCACGGCCCGACCGGAGCCGGCGCGGGCGGGCGGACCAGGTGGGCGCTGCTGTGGACCGGGGCGGCCACGGTCATCGCCGTCGCGGCCGCGGCGGTCGGCGGCGCCGGAAGCATGCTGCTGGACATCCCGGACGACCCGGCGCCGGCGGCGCTCGCCGCCTGGGTGCTGGTGCCGTTGGCCATGGCGGCCGGGGCGCACCCTCGGTTGGCCCGGTTCGGCCCGCGCGCCTTCATCGAGGGCGTGACCGTCGCCGGGCTCGCGGTGCTCGTGGCCGCGGTCTACCTGGCCGTCGTGCTCGGCCTCGGGCGCCGGCCCGGCGCCGGCGAACGGGAGATCCTCACACTGTCACTGCTGGCGGCGTTCGGGTGCGCGGTGCTCGCGCTGCCCGCCCGCGCCTGGCTGGCCGGCGTCGCGGACCGCGCGGTGCGCGGCGCCGAGGCTCCGCCCGACCGGCTGCTCGCCACCTTCGGCACCAGGATGACCAGGGCCGTTCCCATGGACGAGCTGCTTCTCCAGCTGACCGAGCTGCTGCGGGCGACCCTCGGGCCGGCCGGCGCCGAGATCTGGACGGGCGGAGAGGGCACGCTGGGCCGGATGGTCAGCCTGCCCGAGCGGCCGGCCGACCGGCTGGCGCTCGGCGCGCGCGAGTGGTCCGTGGTCGCCCGGGCCAGGACCGGCGGCAACGCCTGGATCAGGGTGTGGCTGCCCGGCCTGCTGGCCGGCGACGAGCTGGTGCGCGTCGCCCCGATCACCCACCTGGGCGACCTGCGCGGGATGCTGGTGGTGCGCCGGCCGGCGACGGCGGGCCCGTTCACCCCAGCCGAGGACCGGGTGCTCGTGGAGCTGGCCCGGCAGGTCGGCCTGGCGCTGCACAACCTGTCGCTGGACAGCGCCCTGCAGGCGTCGCTGGAGCAGCTGCGGGAGCGCAACGCCGAGCTGCTCGCGTCCCGGGCACGCATCGTGACCGCCGCCGACGCGGCCCGCCGCCGCCTGGAGCGTGACCTGCACGACGGCGCCCAGCAGCACCTCGTCGGCCTGTCGGTCAAGGTCGGGCTCGCGGCGCAGTTCGCCGAGACCAACCCGGCGGCCGTCAGCCCGCTCCTGGCCGGCCTGCAAACGGACGTCCGGTCCGCGGCGGCCGCGCTGCGGGAGCTGGCGCACGGCATCTACCCGCCGCTGCTGCGTGACCACGGCCTCGCCCCCGCGCTGCGCGCGGCCGCGGCCCGCGGCCCGTTGGACTGCTTCGTCGACGCCGACGCGGACCGCTACCCGCCGGACCTGGAGGCCGCGGTCTACTTCTGCTGCCTGGAGGCGCTGCAGAACGCGGGCAAGTACGCCGGCGACGACGCGGAGGTGACGGTCAGCGTGACCGCCGAGGACGGCGAGATCCGGTTCGAAGTGGCCGATGACGGCGCCGGTTTCGACCCGACCACGACTGCCGGCCACGGGTTCGAGAACATGCGCGACCGGGTCGGATCCTTCGGTGGAACCCTCCAGGTCGAGTCCTCGCCCGGCGCCGGCACCCGGGTGCGCGGCACCCTGCCGCTGCCGGCCGGTGCGCGGTAGCGGCCCGCGCCCGCTCCTACCGGCCGGGCTCGCCGCGGCCCCGGCCCGCGACGGCGCGGCTCAGCGCGGCCGGAGTCAGCTCGTCCTTGCGCACGAAGCCGACGGCGCCGCACGCGGCGGCGCCGGGCGGAAGATCCTCGGAGCCGTAGGACGACATCAGCAGCACGGCGACCGGCGGGTCGCCGGCGACGATCCTGCGGGTCGCCTCGACCCCGTCGATGCCCGGGAGGTGCACGTCCATCAGCACGAGGGCGGGGCGTACCCGCCCGGCGAGCTCGACGCCCTCCTCGCCGGAGGCCGCCTCGGCGACCACGGACCAGCCGGGCAGGGCGCCGACCAGGATGCGCGCGACCTCGCGGAACAGCGCCTGGTCATCGACGACGAGGACTCCGAAACGCGTGCCGGCGGTGCCGGTGCTGGCCGCATCGGCGAGGTCGACGTCGGGCGTCTGCATGTGACCATGGTCCGCGTCGCGGGGACCAGGGACAAGGAAGTCAGCCGCTGGCCCGGGAGGGTGCCAGCACCCCCCGGGCGTCAGTGCGTCCGCGCGTGGCGGCGGGCCGGGGGAACCGGCGGGCGCGGGACGCTGGACATCCCACGTGGGGAGGGCACTGAGCGCCCGACAGGCTGGCGCGAAGCGCCAGCCCTACCGAGGGGCCAGCCGGTTCGGGCCGCGCTCCTCGGCCAGGTAGATCAGTACCGCCTTGACTCGGCGGTTCGTGTCCGGTTCCGCGGCGAGGCCCAGCTTCGCGAACAGGGTGTTGATGTGCTTCTCGACCGCGCGTTCGCTGAGGTACAGCGCGGCCCCGGCGGCGGCGTTGCTCTTGCCCTGCGCGATCTGCGCCAGCACGGCGCGCTCCCGCTCGGTGAGCGTCGCCAGCGGCGAGGCCCTGGAGGCCCTGGCGGCCACCAGGGCCTCCACGACCGCCGGGTCGATCACCGACCTGCCGGCCGCGACGGCGCGCACCGCGCCGGCCAGGTGTCCCGGCTCCCCGACCGCGTCCTTCACCAGATATGCCCGACCGCCGCTGCCGTGCTCGAGCAGCTTCAGGGCGTACTCGGGGTCGGCGTACTGGGACAGGACGACGACGCCGATTTCGGGGTTGCTGGCGCGCAGCAGCGCGGCGGCGCGGATGCCCTCGTCGGTGCTCGTCGGCGGCATCCGCACGTCGGTCACCACCACGTCCGGCGCCAGCTCCGCCACCGCGGCCAGCAACGAGTCCAGGTCCGCGCACGTCCCGACGACATGGAGATCCGGCTGGCTGTCCAGCATCCCGCGCACACCCTCGCGCACGATCAGGGAGTCGTCGGCAAGCACGATGCGCAGTGACACACACGCAGACTATCGAAAGTCGATCACGATCTGGTCGCTCTGTCCTCTCGATGACGCAGGGCCAGTCCTGTGACGAGGCGCACCGCGGCGGTCGTGTTCCCGTCCGGTCATCCCCTCGAGGACGGAGCGGGCCGGGGCGTGGGAGAGTGCGCCGCGGGAGCGGCGGAGGTGACGGGCGTGATGGCCCAGAACGGCGGAACACGGGCGGGTGCCCGATTGGACGGCTTCGACGCGGTCGTCGTCGGCTCCGGCCCCAACGGCCTGACAGCGGCGGTCACGCTGGCCGAGGCCGGGTGGCGGGTGCTGGTCCTGGAGGCCGCCGGCCAGTTCGGCGGCGGGCTGCGCACCGAGGAGCTGACCCTCCCCGGTTTCCGCCACGACGTCTGCGCCACTGTCCTGGCGCTGGCCGCCGCGTCCCCGGCGCTGCGCGCTTATGGTGCGGACGCGCCCAAGCCCGGGGCTGGTGCAACGGTGATCGGCGGCACGACGATCGGTGACGGAGGAGCCCGGGGCGTGACGGGTGGTAAGGGCGGGCCGACCGCGCCCTCGGTTCGGTGGGCGCACCCGCCAGTGCCACTCGCCCATCCGCTCGACGGCGCGGCGACCGCGCTGCTGCGGCGCGATGTCGGCGCGACGGCCGCCGCGCTGGGCCGGGTCGGCGCGGGCAAGCCCGCAGACCCGGCCGGGTG
>NZ_KI912267.1:580336-677920 GCF_000235425.2 Pseudofrankia saprophytica | reverse complement strand
CGCGGCGACGCCGCCCGCGCGCTGCTCGGGGGCCTCGCCGCGCACTCGATGCTCGACCTGCACCAGCCAATGACCGCGGCCTACGGCCTGCTGCTGGCGGTGAGCGCCCACCAGGTCGGCTGGCCGGTCGCCGTCGGCGGTTCCCAGTCGCTGGCCGACGCGCTCGTCGCCCGGTTGCGGGTGCTCGGCGGCGAGCTCGTCACCGGCCAGCCGGTCACCAGCCTGCGCGAGCTGCCGCCGGCGCGGGCGGTGCTGCTCGACCTCACCCCCCGGCAGGTCCTGCGGATCGTGGGCGACGAGCTGCCCACGCGCTACCGGGCCGCGCTGGCGCGGTATCGGTACGGCCCCGGCGTCTTCAAGGTCGACTGGGCGCTCGACGGGCCCGTGCCCTGGCGGGACGAGGCGGTGGCCGGCGCCGGGACCGTGCATCTGGGCGGCACGCTCGCCGAGGTCGCCGCCGCCGAGCGCGCCGTCGCCCGGGGCCGGCACCCGCGGCGCCCGTTCGTCCTGTTCGTCCAGGCCACGGTCGCCGACCCGACCCGGGCGCCGGCGGGCAGGCACACCGGCTGGGCGTACTGCCACGTCCCGCTCGGCTCGACCGTCGACATGACCGCCGCGATCGAGGACCAGGTCGAGCGTTTCGCCCCCGGCTTCCGCGACCGGATTCTCGCCCGGCACGCCATGGGCCCGGCAGCGCTGGAGGCGCACAACGCCAACGAGATCGGCGGCGACATCGGCGGCGGCACCGCCGACCTGCGCCAGCTGCTCGCCCGCCCCGTCCTGTCCCGCCACCCCTGGGCCACCCCGCTGCCCGGGGTCTACCTCTGTTCCGCGTCCACCCCGCCCGGCGCCGGTACCCACGGCATGTCCGGCTACCACGCCGCGCGTCTGGCACTGCGCCGCGCCGGGGCGGCCGGCTGACGTCGGCCGAGCCGGAGAACGAGCCGGAGAAAATGAGATGCGGGTGATCGGAGCGACTGGCAGGCTTCCGCCATGGCCGAACTGCCCGGTGGATGGGACCCCGCCGAGTACGGGGATCGGGTCGCGGACGTCTACGACGACTGGTACGACGGCATGGAGCCGGCGATGCCCGCGGCTGTCAGGATGCTCGCCAAGCTGGCCGGGGACGGTCCGGCGCTGGAGCTGGGAATCGGGACGGGACGCGCCGCCCTTCCGCTGGCCGCCGCCGGGGTGAAGGTGGCCGGCATCGACGCGTCCGAGCGGATGGTGGCCCGCCTGTGGTCGAAACCGGGCGGCGCGGACATCTCGGTCACGATCGGCGACTTCGGCGACCCCGCGGTCTTGGCCGAGGCAGCCGCTCCCTTCGGTGGTTTCCGGGTCATCTACGTCGTCTTCAACACGTTCTTCGCGCTGCCCTCGCAGGCGGAACAGGTCAGGTGCTTCGCCTCGGTCGCCGGCGCTCTCGCTCCCGGCGGCGCCTTCGTCCTGCGCGCCTTCGTCCCCGACCAAGGGCTCCACTCGAACGGCTCGCGTTTCAGCACCGAGGCGATCGTCGGTGACGAGTCCAAGCTGGTCGCCGTCATCCACGACCGCAACTCCCAGACGGTCCGTGGCAACCACATCATCATCAGTCCCCGGGGAGTCGAGACCTACCCGGTCAACCTCCGCTACGCCTGGCCCGCCGAGCTCGACCTGATGGCCGCCCTGGCGGGACTGACCCTCACCGCCCGCCACGCCGACTGGTCCGCGGCCCCCTTCACCAACGCCAGCACGGCGCACGTCTCGGTCTGGCACAAGCCGGCCTGACGCCGCGGCGCTGACTTGCTGTGGGTCCATGACTCGCGGGGGATCCACTGTCCGCATGGCCCGTGGTGCCCAATACGCCTCTGATGGCGCCACAGGTCAGGATGAGATCTCATGATCCGATAGGGCGGTTGACGTGTTTCGTCGCGCGTCGGCCAGACCGGCCAGGTCAGGCTGGTCGTGAGCTCAGGGCTCCGCGGACGTTGGCGATCACTTCCAGCGGTTGATCCACGACGTCGAACCAGGTGACTCGCACGATCTTCCAGTCAAGCCGGGCGAGGGCATTCTGACGCCTGCGGTCGCGGAAGACCGGATCGACGCCGTCACGGGTCCAGGCCACACCGCTGGCACCGCGGTTCCCGCCTGCGCCGACGTGAAAACGCACGCCGTCGGCCTCCACCGCCACGCGGCGGCTGGGATAGGCGAGGTCGACCCGAGCGACCGGAACGCCGGACTCGTCCCGGACCAGCCACTGCAACTGCTCGGGCAGGAGTCCGCCGTCGACGAGGACCAGCCGGGCGCGGGTCTCCAGTGCGGACTCGGATCGTCCATCGGCCCGGGACCACCATGGTTCCGCTCGTCTGCATCCCGGCCTGCCCGCCGCGGCGGCTCGGGCGACGTCGAGCCTGTCAAGGCGGCCGGACCGCAGGGCCGCGTCCATGAGGCTGACCGCCTCCTCCGGCTCTGCGGAGCCGAGCACGAGATCAGCCAGGGTACGAGCCGGGGACGTCACCGGCAGGCCACTTACCGCCGTGATGTCATCCGGGGCAAGGATGCCGAACCGGACGTGGACGCCCCGCGCCGGGTGGATCGCCCCGCGTCGGGCGACCAGCAGGTGGATCGGCTCGTCAGCGGTCAGCGGTCAGCGGTGGCAGCGCGTGTGCACCGAGCCCAAGGAGCCGAGCCGCCGTGATCCCGGCGATGATCGCGTCAGGCCGTCCGGCGAGCGCGGCCTGAGCGCGGGCCCGTAGGTCATTCTCACCGTCCGCGGGCCCGACGACCGCACGGATCACGTAGCTGCCACGGGAGGGCGAATACCACCAGCCACGCGCGACGAACTGTCGGATCTGTTCTCTGGCCAGACCGGCGTCCAGTGCCTGCCGATAGGTGATCATGCCGTTCTGCCCACGGGCCACCTGCCCCGCGTGCAGCATCGCGGCGGTGACCACGGCCGAGGTGGAAGATCGGTGGCGCACTGCGTCACGTTCCGTCCAGCCCGCGGCCGTGTCGAGCCCGTGCCCACCGGCATGTGGATAACCGAGCCACGATGACCGCGCACCCATCGGATCATGGGCCGGCCGCCGCCTTCGACCGTGACCTCCGAGGACCCCATCGAGACTCCGAGCGTCCTGAGATGTGGCCATGGCTCGTGGGGTCAAGGCCGGCCTCCTGGGCACCAGAACTCATGGCTCGATGAGGCGTGGCCCCAGAGGCACCGCGATGCCTGGGGGAAGGGGGATGCGGGGGTGGCAGGGATCGACCGCAAGCGGATGTGACTGGGAGTACATTCCAGGCTCCCCGGGGCGAGGGACTCTACGATCCGGTCATGAGCGTTCCCTCGGCCGAGTTGGAGCTGGCCGCGCTGTTCCCGCAGGCGTCGCGAGAAGCCTGGCAGAAGCTGGTACTCGCGGTTCTGCGCAAGTCAGGAGCAGCCGGAGAGCAGGCCGTCCCGGCGGACGCCGAGTCGCTGCTCGCGACCGCCAGCTACGACGGTTTCGCGATCAAGCCGCTGTACACAGCGGGTGACGGAGTGCCCGTCGACGTCGGCGTTCCCGGCCTCGCGCCGTTCGTCCGCGGGCGACGCGCCGAGGGGGCGGTCGGGGGCTGGGACCTGCGGGCGGCGCACTCCCACCCGGACGCGAAGACGACCGCCGAGGCCGTGCTCGCCGACCTGGAAGGCGCCGCCACGTCGCTGTGGTTGCTGCTCGCCCCGGCCGGCGGCATCGCCGTCGAGGCGCTGCCGGACGTGCTGCGCGACGTCTACCTCGACCTGGCGCCCATCGTGCTCGACACCGGCGGCGACGCGGTGACGACGACCGCCGCGGCCGACGTGCTGCTCGCGCTCGCGGCCGCCCGTGGGGTCGCGCCGTCGGAGCTGGTGGCGACGCTCGGCGCCGACCCGCTCGGCCTCGCCGCCCGCACCGGCCTCGCCGGCGAGGCGGTGAAGGCCCACCTGGACGAGGCATCGCGGCTCGCGGAGCGCGTCGCCGCGAGCTATCCCGGGGTCCGGACGTTCGTCGTCGACGCGACGCCGTACCACGACGCGGGTGGCGGCGACGCGCAGGAACTTGGCGCGTCGTTGGCCACCGGGGTCGCCTACCTTCGGGCGCTCACCGGGGCCGGCCTGGACGTCGCCAGCGCGCTCGGCCAGCTGGAGTTCCGGTACGCCGCCACCGCCGGCCAGTTCTCGACGATCGCGAAGCTGCGCGCCGCCCGGCTGCTGTGGGCCCGCGTCGCCGAGGTCTGCGGCGCCCTCGACGCCGACCGGGCGCAGCGCCAGCACGCCGTCACGTCGTCGGCGATGATGACGCGGCGCGACCCGTACGTGAACCTGCTGCGCACCACGATCGCCGCGTTCGCCGCCGGTGTCGGCGGCGCCGACGCGATCACGGTGCTGCCGTTCGACGCGCGCCTGGGCCTCCCGGACGACACGTCCCGCCGGCTCGCGCGCAACATCCAGGTTCTGCTGCAGGAGGAGTCGAACCTGACCCGGGTGATCGACCCGGCGGGTGGCTCCTGGTACGTCGAGGCGTTGACGGCCCAGCTCGCCGAGGCCGCCTGGGCGTTCTTCACCGAGATCGAGCGGGCCGGCGGGATGGCCGCGGCGCTCGCGAGCGGCCTCGTCGGCGAGCGGCTCGACGCCACCTGGGCGCGCCGCCGGGAGGACCTGGCGCTGCGCCGCGCGCCGCTGACCGGCGTCAGCGAGTTCCCGAACGTCGCCGAGACGCTGCCCGCGCGCACCCCGGCGCCGGCGCGCACCCAGACCGGCGGGCTGCCGATCCGGCACTACGACGAGGACTACGAGGACCTGCGCGCCCGCGCGGACGCGGCGCTGGCGGCGAACGGCACCCGGCCGGTGGCGTTCCTCGCCACGATCGGGTCGCTCGCGTCCTTCACCCCGCGCGCGACGTTCGCCGCGAACCTCTTCCAGGCCGGCGGGTTCGACACCCCGAACGCGGGCCCGGGCGACGACCCGGCGGCGATCGCCGCGGCGTTCACCGCCTCGGGCGCGAAGATTGCCTGCCTGTGCGCGTCGGACAAGGCGTACGCGGCCAGCGCCGCGCCCGTCGCCGCCGCCCTCAAGGCCGCCGGCGCCAACCACGTATGGCTTGCCGGTAAGCCGGGAGAGCGGGCAGCCTCGGATGAGGCGGCCGGGATCGGCGGTTACGTCTTCACCGGCTGCGACGCCGTCGACGTCCTGCGCTCCGCCCTAGCGAAGGCCGAGGTCGCCTGATGCCCAGCAAGGACCTGATTCCCGACTTCGCCGACGTCGAGCTCGGCCTCGCCGCCGCCTCGTCGCCGGCGGCCGGTCCGGACGCCGCCGCTGGCGCGCATCAGGACAGCCAGTGGCGCGCCGCCGTCGAGGCGGCGACCGGCAAGAACGTCGACGCGCTGACCTGGGACACCCCCGAGGGCATCGAGGTCAAGCCGCTCTACACCGCCGCCGACACCGCGGGCCTCGACTTCCTCGACACCTACCCGGGGATCGCGCCGTTCCTGCGCGGGCCGTATGCGCCGATGTACGTGACCCAGCCGTGGACGATCCGCCAGTACGCAGGCTTCTCGACGGCCGCCGACTCGAACGCGTTCTACCGGCGCAACCTGGCCGCCGGCCAGAAGGGCCTCTCGGTCGCCTTCGACCTGCCGACCCACCGGGGCTACGACTCCGACCACCCGCGGGTGACGGGCGACGTCGGCATGGCGGGCGTGGCGATCGACTCGATCTACGACATGCGGCAGCTCTTCGACGGCATCCCGCTGGACAAGATGAGCGTGTCGATGACGATGAACGGCGCCGTGCTGCCGATCCTGTCGCTCTACATCGTCGCGGCCGAGGAGCAGGGGGTCGCCCCGGAGCAGCTGGCCGGGACCATCCAGAACGACATCCTCAAGGAGTTCATGGTCCGCAACACCTACATCTACCCGCCGAAGCCGTCGATGCAGATCATTTCGGACATCTTCGCGTACTCCTCGCAGAAGATGCCGAAGTTCAACTCGATCTCCATCTCCGGGTACCACATGCAGGAGGCGGGCGCGAGCGCGGACCTGGAGCTCGCCTACACGCTCGCCGACGGCGTCGAGTACATCCGCGCGGGCCTCGCCGCGGGCCTCGACATCGACGCGTTCGCGCCGCGGCTGTCGTTCTTCTGGGCGATCGGCATGAACTTCTTCATGGAGGTCGCCAAGATGCGGGCCGCGCGCCTGCTCTGGGCGCGGCTGGTGAAGGAGTTCGGCCCGAAGAGCAGCAAGTCGCTGTCGCTGCGGACGCACTCGCAGACCTCCGGCTGGTCGCTGACCGCCCAGGACGTCTTCAACAACGTCGCCCGCACCTGCATCGAGGCGATGGCCGCCACCCAGGGCCACACCCAGTCGCTGCACACCAACGCCCTCGACGAGGCGCTGGCGCTGCCGACCGACTTCTCCGCCCGGATCGCCCGCAACACCCAGCTGTTGCTGCAGCAGGAGTCCGGCACCACCCAGGTCATCGACCCCTGGGGCGGCAGCTACTACGTCGAGCGGCTCACCTACGACCTTGCCCGCAAGGCCTGGGGCCACATCACCGAGGTCGAGGAGCGTGGCGGCATGGCGGCGGCGATCGACGCCGGCATCCCGAAGCTGAGGATCGAGGAGGTCGCGGCCCGCACTCAGGCCCGCATCGACTCCGGCCGCCAGCCGCTCGTCGGGGTCAACAAGTACCGCCTCGCCGGCGGGGAGGACATCGACGTCCTCAAGGTCGACAACTCGGCGGTGCGCACGGAGCAGCTCGCCAAGCTGCGCCAGCTGCGTGCCGACCGCGACCCGGAGGCCGTCGAGACCGCCCTCGCCGCCCTCACCCGCGCCGCCGAGGAGGCTCAGGCGGGCACTCGGGCCGCGGGCCTCGACGGCAACCTGCTCAAGCTCGGCGTCGACGCCGCCCGCGCGAAGGCGACCGTCGGGGAGATCTCCGACGCGTTGGAGAAGGTCTACGGGCGGCATGCCGCGCAGATCCGTACGATTTCCGGCGTGTACCGCGACGAGGCCGGGCCGTCGCCCGAGATCAGCCGGGCGCGCGCGCTGGCCACCGCGTTCGAGCAGGCCGAGGGCCGCCGCCCCCGCATCCTGATCGCCAAGATGGGCCAGGACGGCCACGACCGCGGCCAGAAGGTCGTCGCCTCCGGCTACGCCGACCTCGGCTTCGACGTGGACGTCGGCCCGCTGTTCCAGACGCCGGCCGAGGTCGCCCGGCAGGCGGTCGAGGCGGACGTGCAGATCGTCGGCGTGTCGTCGCTGGCCGCCGGTCACCTGACGCTCGTGCCGGAGCTGCGTGCCGAGCTCGCGGGTCTCGACCGCTCCGACATCCTGGTGACCTGCGGTGGCGTCATCCCGCCGCAGGACTACGACGCGCTGCGCGCCGCCGGCGCCGCCGCGATCTTCCCGCCGGGCACCAGCATCGCCGAGTCCGCCGTCGAGGTCCTCGGCATCCTCGCCGCCCAGCTCGGCCACGACCTCGGCGACGGCACGGCCGCGGACGGCGACGGAGACGCCGACGGCGACGCCGCTGCTGGCGCGGCCTGACCCTGGTGACGGAGGTTCTCGCCCGCGTGCCGGCCGTCCGCCACACCGTCGACGTCGACGCCTATGCGGACGGGGTGCTCGCGAACAACCGGACGATGGTCGCGCGGGCGATCACCCTGGTCGAGTCGAGGCGGCCCGACCACCAGGCGGCGGCGCAGCGGCTGCTGGTGAAGCTGCTGCCGCACACCGGCAAGGCCCGCCGGGTCGGGATCACGGGCGTGCCGGGCGTGGGCAAGTCGACATTCATCGACGCCCTCGGCACGCGGCTGACCGCCGCCGGCCACCGGATCGCGGTGCTCGCGGTCGACCCGTCGTCGACCCGCACCGGCGGTAGCATCCTCGGCGACAAGACCCGGATGGCGACGCTGTCCGCCGACCCGAACGCCTTCATCCGGCCGTCGCCGACGGCGGGCACGCTCGGCGGCGTCGCGAAGGCCACCCGCGAGGCGATCGTCATCATGGAGGCCGCCGGCTACGACGTCGTGCTCGTCGAGACGGTCGGCGTCGGCCAGTCGGAGACGACCGTCGCCGACATGGTCGACACCTTCCTGTTCCTGACGCTCGCCCGCACCGGCGACCAGCTGCAGGGCATCAAGAAGGGCGTCCTCGAGATCGCCGACGTCATCGCCGTGAACAAGGCCGACGGCCCGCACGAGATCGACGCCCAGCGCGCCGCCCGCGAGCTCGCCGGCGCGCTGCGGATGCTGCGCGCCCCCGACGACGGCTGGCGCGCCCCCGTCCTGACCTGCTCCGCGATCGAGAGCAAGGGCCTGGACGAGGTGTGGGACCAGGTCGTCGCCCACCAGGACCTGCTCGACGCCGGCGGGCTGCTGGCGGCGAGACGCCGCCGTCAGCAGGTCGACTGGACGTGGGCGATGGTGCACGACCGGCTGCTCGCCGACCTGCGCGCCCGGCCGGCGGTCCGGGCGCTCACCCCCGACCTGGAGCGCCGCGTCCGCGACGGCACGCTCACCCCCAGCCTCGCCGCCGACGCGATCCTCGCCGCCTACGCCCAGTCCGCCGATGGTCGCGCGGATTCCCCCGGTTCCCCCCTTTCCTCCGGTCCAGCCGGTCCGGCGGCAGGCGCCGACCCGGTCGCCTGAGACGTGGCGGACGGGCACGCGCCGGGCCCTGGACTGCCTGGCATGCGGCGAGTGATCGCGTCCGTGGCGCACGAGACGCCCGAGCGGGCGCCGCTGCGGGTCGACGTGGGGGACCGGGTCGAGGTCGGTGGCCGGGACACCGACTGGCCGGCGTTCGTCTTCGTCACCACGGCGCGTGGCAGCGGCTGGGTGCCGGGTCGCCACCTGTCGGGCACCGCTGCCGGCCCGGCGACGGTCGTCACCCCCTACGACACGACCGAGCTGCCGACCGAGGTAGGCCAGGCGCTTGACGTCCTCGCAGAGGACCCGGAAAGCGGCTGGCTGTGGTGCCGCGACACCTCCGGCCGCGAGGGCTGGGTCCCGGTGCGGACCGTCGCCGACGTCGACTGACCGCCAGCCAAGGGCCTTTCGGCCCGGCAGGTGGACCTTTCGGTCCAAATCGGCGACGTGGGCCTGGCCTGGCCCTACGATCCGCTCGCGGGGTCTGACAGCGAGCGACCATGTGGGCGTTCCCGCGGCCCTTGCTCCGACTGCCCGGGAGGTCTGCGTTGCTCCGGCGGCATGCCGACAAGTTCGACGTCACGTTCGCCGCGTCGGACGGACTGCTCGGGTCGATGTCGGCGGAGCCGCGGGAGCTGTTGCTGCGCCGCGCGCTCGACGAGTTCGTCGCAGACGTCGCCGCGCTCGACGCCACGTCGGGCGCGATGGTGGCGGGCAGTGCGCGGCCGCTCATCGACGCGGCCGTCGACGCGGCCGCGCCCCAGCTGACCGACGACGAGCTGGTCGTCTCCGGCCAGGAGGTGATGCAGGCCTGGGAGCGCCCACTGATGCGGGCGCTCGCGGGCGCCGTCGCCCGGCCGGGCGGCTCGGTGCTGGAGGTGGGTTTCGGCATGGCGATCTCCGCCGGCTATGTGCGGGACGCCGGCGCCGCGCGGCACACCATCATCGAGGCGAACCCCCAGGTCGCGGACGCGGCCAGGAGCTGGGCCGCCGGGCAGCCCGGTGTGGAGATCGTCGAGGGCCGCTGGCAGGAGGTCATCGGCGGCCTCGGCCGCTACGACGGGATCCTGTTCGACACGTACCCGCTGACCGAGGCCGAGGTCGACGAGTACTACCTGCGCGGCGCGACGTTCGCCGAGCACTTCTTCGCGGCCGCCGCCGAGCACCTCGCCGACGACGGCGCGTTCACCTACTACTCGAACGAGATCGACTCGGTGTCCCGGCGCCACCAGCGCGCCCTGCTGCGCCACTTCGGCCAGTTCGGCGTCCGCGTCGTCGACGGCCTCACCCCACCCGCCGACTGCACCTACTGGTGGGCCCCCTCCATGGCCGTCATCGTCGCCACCGAGCCCCGCCGCTGAGGGCCCCGGCCCAGGGGGTCCCGGCGGCCGGTCCCGGCGGCCGTCCTTGCCGCCACCGCGGTGGCCGTCGCGACCAGCCACCGCCGAGGCAGGTGAAATCGGGGTGTGGACCGGCTGCTCGACCCCAATGTCACCTGCCTCGACGATGCGCCGAGCCGAGAGCGGCGCGGATCTCGGCGATCACCACGTGCGGCTGATCGACGACGTCGCACCAGGTGACCCGGATGACCTTCCAGCCGAGTCCGATCAGTGCGTTCTGACGACGGCGGTCGCGGAAGACAGGGTCGACACGGCCGCCGGTGGAACCCGGGCCGCCGTGGAACCGGACGCCATCCGACTCGATGGCGACCAGGCGGCTGGGATAGGCGAGGTCGGACCCGTGCGACGAACCGGCCGTCGGCCCCGGTGACCAGCCACTGGAGCTCCTCGGGCGGCAGACCTCGATCGACGAGGAGGAGTCTTACCCGGGTCTCCAGCGGGGACTCCGACCGGCCGTCCGCCAATGCCCACCAGCTGTCCACTCGTCGGCAGCCAGGTCGTCCCGTCGTCGCCGCGCGTGCCGCGGCGACATCGGAAAGCTGACCGCCGTGCAGCGCGGTGTCGATCAGGCTGACGGCGTCCTCCCGGCTCGAAGCCCAAAGCGCCAGGTCCGCGACCGTCCTGGCTGCCGAGGTCACGGGCAAGCCCATGATCGTGACGATGTCCGCGTCCCGGAGGTTCCCGCGATGGGGGGTGGTGCCGGGCGTGGGCCGTAGTGAGCCGCGGCCGCGCTCCATCACGTGAACCGGCTCATGATGGACCGGTTCGTGGCTGACCGGCTCCGCCAGGACCGCGAAGCCGAGCAGACGGGCGGCGGTTGGGCCGCAGATCACCGCGTTCGGGCGGGCCGCCAGGGCGGCGCGGGCACAGCCTCGCAGCTCCCGGGGCGACGACTCGACGCAGTCGTAGGTCCGAGGGGGCAGGCCGACGACATAGCGGATGATGTATGTCCCGTGTACGGGCCGCCACCACCATCCCCGAGCCACGAAGACGCGGATCTCCTCCGGCGTGAGACCGGCATCCAGAGCCTGGCGATAGGTGATCATCCCGTCCTGCAGGCGGGCGAGCCGCGTCGCGCTCAACAACTGAGCCGACACCGAATACGACGCTCGCCTACCCACGACGCGGACGATCCCCGCGCCCGCGCACCTCGTCGAGGCCAGACCGGCCCCCTGTGGACGCCGTCGCGTCGTCCACAGGCAGGCACGCAGACACGCGCCGCCATCCAGGCAGGTCAGAGTGGGGTCGGGACCGACCAGCCGACCCCAATCTGACCTGCTTGGATGACGTGTTCCGCGCCAGCCCTGGCCGGGGCAGTGACCCGATTTCGGCCTGGCGCCGGGCCGGGTGGGTGCTGCCTCAGGCTGTTTCGGCGGTCCAGGTGATGGTGGGTGGGCGGACGGAGGCGCAGAGGGGGTGGCCCTTGGCGTCGGTGAGGCCCAGGCGGCCGACCAGGAGGTTCGACACGACGGCGGCGGTGAGGACGTCGGCGGGCATGGCGTTCAGCCAGAGCTTTGCCCGCCGGAACATCGCGAAGCCGCCCTCGGCGGGGTCGACCACGCCCCAGGTCAGGTAGATGAACCGCTCACCCGGCCGGCCCTGGATGTGCTGGCCCCGCAGGTCGATCCCGCCGGGTGTGGTCGTGGCGGGTGTGGTCGAGGTGGTGCACTCGAGGGTCCATACCGCCGTCGCGGCGTCGCCCGGGACGAGACCGAGCAGCTCGGTGGGTCGGCCCCGCGGCTGGACTGCGACGTGGATGTTCGTGTAGCCAGGAAAGCCGGGCCCGCCCGCGCACGCCCGGCCCGGCAGGTCCGACCCCTCGACGCGGATCAGCACTGGCTCGTCTTCCCTCCGCTCGCGACACGGGTCCGAAAACAGGGCGGCGGCGGAATCCTCTCACCGGGGTGAGACAGGATTCCGCCGCCGGGGTGCGACGCCCGTCTTAGGCGGGTATCGGGCCTACTCCCTGGGACAGCTGACTCAGGCGGTCGATGTTGGACTTGGTGGTGGCGTTGGAACGCCCGACGTAGCCGGTCTCGGTCGTGATGGTCTGCGCGTGCTCCAGGTAGTAGCGCAGGTAGGCGACGGTGGCCGGGTCCTTCAGCGCGTCGACGCGGGCGTAGACGAACAGCGGCTTGCACAGTGGCACGTAGGCGCCGCTGCCGGCGGTGATGGCGTTCGGCGGCTGGCACCCCTCGCCCTCCCCGCCGTCGACGAGCACCCCGCGCAGCTTGGAGCCCAGCTGGTTGTACGTCGGGAAGTCGAGGTAGCCGATGGCGTCCCGGTCGTTCTGTACGGTCTGCGCGACGCCGGCCAGGTCCGTCGTCGTGTAGGGCCGGGACTTGGCGCTGTCACCGCTGATGCTGGCGTTGAACACCTGCGCCTGCACACTGTCGGGCTTGGGCCCGACGAAGTTGATCGGCTCGTCCGGGTACCTCGGGTTGAGCTGGTTCCACCGGGTGATGGTGGAGCCCGCGCCCCAGAGCTCCTTGAGCTTGGCCAGGTCCAGGCAGCCCAGCCAGGTGTTGGCGGGGTTCACCACGATCGGCAGGGTGTGGTGCGCGATCTCGAACCCGACCACCTCGTCCTTGCAGCTCGGGTCCGGCGCGAACTTCGGGTCCAGCTCGTAGGACGTGCCGGCGACAGCGACCTCGCCGTTGCACAGCTTGGTGAAGGCCTGGGTGGTGTCGGTGACCCCCGGATCGAAGGCGACCGTCACCTTGGGCTCGGACTGGCGGAACTCCTGGAACGCGCGCTCGCTGATCGGCGCGACCTCGTTCGAGTCGGCCACCCGGACCAGGTTGCGGGCCACGGCCGGAGGCGTCGTCGCGGCCCCCGTGGCCGGCTGGGTCGCCGGCTGGCTCGACGGCGCGGCGGTGATCGTCGGGCCGGAGCTGTCGGACCGGGTCAGCGTGAGCCCGAGCGCGGTGCCGCCGGCGATGAAGACCACCGCCGCGATGATGGCCGCGATCCCGCTCTTGGTGCGCAGCGAGCCCAGCACACCCGAGCGGCGCGGCGGCGGGCCCGCCGACCGCTGGGGAGCAGGTCCGCCTGGGGGCCGGCCGGCCCCGCCGTGCACGACCGTGCGCTCGCCCGTGTCCGGCCCGGTGCCCCAGGAGACGAGGCCGTGCTGCTCCGGATGCCCGGCCCCGGCCGCCGCCGCTCCGGCCGCGCCCACGCCGGCCGCGCCCACGCCCGCGGCGGTGGCCGCGGGGAAGGCTTCGTAGGCGGCGATGCGCGCCGTCGATTCCGGGTCCTGCCAGCCGCCGCCGGCCGCCGCCGCGACGGCTCCCGGCGCCACGTAGGTCGTGCCCGCCGGCGGCATCGACATCCCGGGGAACGACGACAGCTCCGGCGGCTCCATCGACGCCGGGCCGATCAGCGCCGTCGCGCCGCCGGCGACCGGCTCCGCCTGCTCGGCGAGCCCGGCGGCCAGCAGCGCCGCCCCGACCGCGAGGTCCTCGGCCGGCCGGTGCTCGAAACGCCCGGCGCCGGGCAGCGCGGCCCGCACCAGCCGGTCGGCCAGCGGCATCCGTGCGACGCCACCGTAGAGCAGCACCGCGGACAGCTGGTCCGCGGACGCCGGCACCGAGCGCACCGTGCGGACCAGCGCCCGCACGCTGTCCTCGATCGCCGGCGTGACCAGACGCTCCAGGTCCTCGCGGCGCAGCGTCACCCAGGCGAACACGCCGGGCAGGGTCACCGGGACGGAGGCCTCGTCGTCGGCGGCCAGCGTCTCCTTGGCGGCGACGACCTCCTGGCGCAGCCGGCTGAGCGCGGTGACCGTCGCCGGGTCGGACCGGTCCAGCCCCGCCACGACCGGGCCGGCGGCGGACAGCACATGCTCGAGCAGGAGCGTGTCCAGGTCGACGCCGCCCGTGTGCGCGAGCCCCGTCGGCGAGCCCACGACCTCGGCGCCGTAGTCGGTGACCGACAGCACCGCCGCCTCGCACGTGCCCGCGCCGAAGTCGTAGGTCGCGACCAGGTCGGTGGACCGGCCGCGGGTCCTGCTCGCGGCGCGGCGCGCCAGCACGGCGCCCAGCGCATCGGCCGCCGGCGCGGCGGACACCGGGATGTCGCGCGCGTCGAGCCGTTCCAGCGCCTCGGTGAACAGCTCTCGGCGCCGCGCGTTCCAGCTGGTCGGATACGTGACGACGACGTGGTCGGGATTCGAGCCGCGTGTCTCCGCCGCCGCGATGATCACCCGTTCCAGGAAACGGGTGACGAGTCCTTCCGGCGCGTATGCGCCGCCGCCGATCATGATCGGGGAGGAGTCGCCGACGCGGCGCGCGAATCCTTCCGTCGCACGAGCCGGATCGGCCAGCGCGCGCCGCGCGGCGGCCCGGCCGAACGAGAGCGGGCCGGTCGGCGGGAAATAGAGCACCGTCGGTATGGACGGGCCGCCCGCGACCGTGAGGACCTGCGGCCAGTCGCCGTCCGAAATGGCGACGACGGTGTTGGCTGTGCCGATGTCGATGCCGAGCTGGTAGCCCATGGCTATCCCCTGTGCTTCCTGCCGCCTCACACCGGGGCCGCGGTCATAGCGGCCCCGGCAGTGTTCCCCGGTTGGCTGTTCTGATGTTAGGTCACACGATCGAGTGCATTCGGCGGTGGCCGGGCCGATGTCGGCCAGCCGACCGCCGTCTACTTCCTAAAGATTCCCGGCTATGGCGCCCGCCGCCTTTCGCCGGCGGGGCCGCCATTCGGTCGTCCGTGCCACGTCCGACGTCTCGCCGTCAGCCCGAGCACGGGTCCTCGTAGGGCAGGTCGGCGATGAGGTTCGTCCATTCGGTGGCGCTGATCCGGTTCGCCGGGTTCTTGCAGGCGACCGTCACGAGCCGGGCCGGGTCGGTCGAGCCGAGGGTCACCCCGCCGGCCGAGGCGCTGGTCGGCGCGCTGAGCAGCCACTTGCCTGCGTCGTCGGCGGCCACGTCGCGGGGGGTCACCTGGCTGTCGAGCGACACGGGCGTGGGAGTGACCGACCCGGCGCCGAGGTCCCAGCCGAGCAGGGTGCCGCCCGCGTCGGTGCTCACGAGCCACGTCCCCCCGACCGGCACGACGTCGAGGACGCCGGACTGGTGACCGCGCCACTCCTGACCCACCTGCTTCGGCTTCGCCAGGTCGGTGATGTCCCACAGCCGCACGGTCGCGTCGTCGTTCCCGGTGACCAGGCGCCTGCCATCCGGCAGGAACGCCACGGCGTTCACCTGGCCTACCAGTCCCGCCGTGTGGCCGCGCTCGGCCGGGTTCCGCGGATCGCTGATGTCCAGCAGGCTAACCGTGCCGTCCACCCCCGCGATCGCCAGGGTGTGCCCATCGGGGCTGAGCGCGATGTCGGTCGTCAGGCCCGTGCTCCGCAACGGTCGCAGGAAGCGCGGGTTGGCCGGGTCGCTCACGTCCCACAGGTCGATCGCCTGGTTCAGGTCCGCCGTCGCCAGCAGCTTGCCGTCGCCCGAGAGCGCCAGCCGTGCCACCTGGCCGACCTGGCCCGACGGTGAGGTGATCGGGGCGAGCGGCTTGGGTGCGCGCGGGTCGCCCAGGTCCCAGACGTGGCCGGTGCCGCCGCCGGTGACCAGGCCACCGGCGGGCAGGAACCGCGGGCCGAGGATGGTCGGCCCGGCGTCGGCACCACCGCTCGACGTCGCGACGTCGGCGGCCGGCGCGGGGCTGTCCGGGTTCGACAGGTCCCACAGCCGCAGGTGGCCGGCGTTGTCGGTCGCGGCGGCGAGCCTGCCGTCGGCCGAGAGCGCGTCGCCGGTGTAGGTCGCGGCGGGGCCCGGCAGGGTGACCCAGGAACCGGCCGTGAACGAGGCGACCATCGCCTTCGCGGCCGCCTCGGTCGGCGAGAGCCGGTAGGCGGCGAGGCTGAGCCGCGCGGCCCTGGCCGGGTCGCTCGCTCGCGCGGCCGCGGCCTGCTGGGCGAGACCGGTGGAGAGCTCGGCTCGATGCGCCGCGGAGCCGGAGCCACCGCCGCCGTCACCGCCGGACCCGTTTGCGATCGCCAGCGGGATGCCGACGGCGGCGACGGCGAGCACGGCGAGCCCCGCGATGACCAGGATCACCTTGCGCCGGCCGGAGCGCCGCTCGGCGCCGTCATGGCCCGGATCGGGCTGGCCTGCCCCGCTCGGGCCCGCGAACGGCGGCGTCGGCGGCGCCTGCCGGCTGACCGTAGGCGGGGGCCGGTCACCCGAGCCGACCGCTGGCCCCCGGCTGGCGACGGGCGCCGGCGGGAGGGGGCACGCGACGCCGGCGGCGGTCCACCCGGCACGGGTGGGACGGGTGGACGGGACGGCGCAGCGCCGGGGCCGCGCGACGGAGTGCCGACGGGGCCACCCGACCGGGCGGCCGGCCCGGCGCCCGGACGAGCTCCTCCCGGCGGTGCGGGCAGCGGCGAGGATGGCGTCGCCGGCGGACGAGGCGTGGCGGTGCCGGGGGCCGACGGCGCCCGGGACGTGGTCGCCGGCGGCCTGGACGTGGTCGCCGGTGTCGGGGGTGGGGTCTGGGTCGGCGGCGGAGTGAGCAGGCCGGTCGCGACGCTGGTCGGCCCCGGCCGTGATGTCGTTCCCGGCGTGGCGGTGACGGGCGCGTCCTCGGCTCCCAGCCCGCGGCCGCCACGGCCGAACAGATGGCCGCGGCGGCGCCGTGAGCCCTCCTTGGCGTCCCGGTCCGCCTCCTGGCCCGGCGCGGGCGCCTGGCCGGCGGCCGGCCCGGTACCCAGCGCCGCGATGCCCGGCACGAGATCGCCGCCGCTCATCAGCGCGGCGCGCAGCGCCTCGGCCGTCGGCCGCCGGTCCGGCTCCTTCTGCAGGGCGGCGTCGACGAGCGGCGCGAGCTCGGCGGGAACACCGTCGATGTTGGCGGGCTCGTAGAGGATCCGGTAGAGCAACGCCTCGATCCGGCCCTCGCCGAACGGCGGCCGGCCGGTGGCGGCGAAGATCGTGATGGCGCCCCAGGCGAAGATGTCCGCCGCGGAGGTCACCGGGGAGTCCAGGATCTGCTCGGGCGCCATGTAGCCGGGGGTACCGATCGCGTGCCGCGCGGTGCGGCTGAACTCGCCCGACCCGTCGAAGTCCCGGGCGAGGCCGAAGTCGATCACCTTCGGGCCGACGGGGGAGAGCAGCACGTTCGCCGGCGTCAGGTCACGGTGCACGATGCCGGCGGCGTGGATGGCCGAGAGCGCGGTGGCGACCGACAGCGCCAGCTGTTCCAGGTCGGCCGGGCGCAGCGGTCCGCGCCGGGCGACCATCTTCGACAGCGTCGGGCCCTCGACGTACTCCGTCACCAGGTAGGGGTTCGGCCCGTCGGGGTCGGCGTCGAGCACGGCTGCGGTCGTGAACCGCCGGACCCGGCGGGCGCTCTCCGCCTCGCGCCGGAACCGGCCACGGAACTCCGGCGCCTCGGCCAGCTCCGGTTTGATCACCTTGATGGCGACAGGAGTACCCTCGGGGGAGCGGCCGAGGAAGACGGTTCCCATGCCGCCCTGCCCCAGGCGGCCGATGATCTCGTACTTGCCCAGTCGCCGAGGGTCGGCTGCGCTCAGTGGGGCCGGGGCGTTCCCGGACACCGGGGGTGGAGTCGATCCCGCCACCGGATTGCCTCCCGCCTGGCCGCATTGCCGCGCTAGTGGTGTCGTCGGTGACGACGCCGATGGGCGACGACGCTCCCCCCCAGCCTGGAAGGCAGCCCCTGGGTTGGGGTGTCCGACCTCGGTGGTCGTGCCGCCGACCTTCCCGGCACTGTCAACAAGCTACGCCGCGCCGAACGCGGCGGGTACCGCGATTGCACTGACAACCGGCCAGTTGACGGCCATCCGACACCCTCGTGGGGGGCGGGTGAACGACCCCGGTGAGCCGGGTGACGCGACGATTCCGGTTCGCGGCTACCGGTGACCGCGAGGCGTCACCCCATGCGCTGCGCGGCCGGCGCCGCCGTCGGGCGAACCGGGCGGCCGGCCGCCTCGTCCCGGATCTCGCCGACGAGCTCCTCCAGGATGTCCTCCAGCGCGACCAGGCCGAGCGACTCGCCGCGCTCGTCGGTCACCTGGCCGAGGTGCGCGCCCGAGCGCTGCATGGTCGCCAGTGCCTGGCGCAGCGTCGTGCCGGCCGGCACGTGCACCAGCGGGCGCAGCCACTTGGCGGCGACCGGCGAGGCCCGCCGCTCCGGTCTGGTCTCGAGGATGTCCTTGAGGTGCAGGTAGCCGATCAGGCGGCCGGTGAAGTCGAGCACCGGGAACCGGGTGTAGCCGGTGCTCGCCGCGAGGTCCTCGATCTCCCTCGGCGTGACGGTCATCGGCACCGTGACCAGGCCCTCCCTGGGCAGCAGCACGTCCCGGGCGGCCCGCTCGTCGAACGACAGGGCCCCGCTGACCAGGTCGTGCTCGTCCTCGTGGAGCAGCCCCTCCCGGTGCGACTCGTCGACGAGCCCGGCCACCTCGTCGCGGGTGAAAACGCTCGCGACCTCGTCCTTCGGCTCGATCCCGCCGAGCCGCAGGCTGGCGTTCGCGACCCAGTTCAGGGCCCAGATCACCGGGCGCAGCAGCCAGACGAAGCCGGCCAGCGGCGGGGTGAGCACGAGCGCCGCCCGGTCCGGCCCGGCGAGCGCGATGTTCTTCGGCACCATCTCGCCGATCACCACGTGCAGGAAGGTGACCAGCGCGAGCGCGAGCACGAACGCCACCGGGTGGACGGCGGCGCTGGGCATCCCCGCCGCGTCGAACGGGTGCGCGATCAGGTGCGCGATCGTCGGCTCGGCGAGCGCGCCGAGGCCCAGGGTGCAGACCGTGACGCCGAGCTGGGAGCCGGCCAGCATGATCGAGACATGTTCCATCGCCCGTAGCGTGATCCTGGCGGACCACGACCCGGCGGCCGCGCGCGGCTCGATCGTCGTCCGCCGCGCGGAGATGAGAGCGAACTCCGAACCGACGAACAGCGCGTTGCCGAGCAGGAGAAGCACGGTCAGCGTCAGCTTGAGCAGGTCGTTCATCGCCGTCCGTCCGCTGTCGCGGTGTGGCTGCGCCGGCCGTTGTCGCGCGGCGGATGGGTGGGTGGCAGCGGCCGGCGGGCGTCCATCACCGTGTCGCCCTCGGTGAGCCCGCCGCCGGAGCCGGCCGTGGGATGGCCGTCGCCGTCCGCCGGGCGCGGCTCGCCGGACGGACGTGTGTCCGCGTGCCCGCGTCCCGCGCGGCCGGTATCGCCAGCCTCGTCCGGGTGGTCCCGGTGGGAGTGGGAGTGGCCGTCCACCGGTGGATCGAGGCGGATCCGGTCCACCCGGCGGCCGTCCATCCGCTCCACGGTGTAGCGGACGCCGGCGACCTCCACCGTGTCCCCGGCCGCCGGGATGCGCCCGAGCGCGGCCGACATCAGCCCGCCGAGCGTCTGGTAGGCGTCGTCCGTCGGCACCGGCACGCCAGTCAGCTCCTCGGCCTCCTCCGGGCGCAGCAGGCCGGACAGCGCCCAGCTGCCGTCGCGGTGCCGGACCGCTCGCGGGCTCACCCGGTCGTGCTCGTCGACCACGTCGCCGACGATCTCCTCGATCAGGTCCTCGGCGGTGACCAGGCCGTCGGTGCCGCCGAACTCGTCGACGACGATCGCCATCTGCAGGCCGCCGGCGCGCAGCTGCTCGAGCAGCGGCTCCAGCGGCGTACCCGACGGGACGGTGACCGCCGCGGCCATCACGGTCCGGACGGGCGTGGTCGTCCTGGCCTCCTCGGGCACGGCCACCGCGTGCTTGATGTGGACCAGGCCGACGACGTCGTCGCTGTCCTCACCCAGCACGGGAAAACGGGAATGGCCGGTGTGCCTGGTCAGCGCGATCACCGCCGACACTGGTTCGTCGGCGTTGATCGAGCGCATCCGCACCCGTGGGGTCATCACGTCCTGCGCTGTGCGGTCGCCGAACAGCAACGAGCGCTGGACCAGCGTCGCGGTCTCCCTCGGCAACGCGCCGTGCTCGGCCGACCGGCCGACCAGCGAGAACAGCTCCTGGGCCGAGCGGGCCGAGGCGAGCTCCTCGCGGGGGCTGATCCCGAACCGGTGCAGCAGCAGGTTCGCCGCGCCGTTGAGAAACCCGATCACCGGATGGGTGGCCCTGGTGAAGCCACGCTGGAAGCGCTGGGTGGCCTTCGCCGTGCCCAGCGGGCGGGCGAGCGCCAGGTTCTTCGGCACCAGCTCGCCGAAGACCATCGTCAGCGCGGTGGCGAGGACGAGTGCCAGCGTCACCGACAGCGTGTCCGCCAGCTTCTCGGACGCGCCGAGCGTGGCCACCGGTCCGTCGAGCAGCTCGGCGATGGCCGGCTGGGCCAGATAGCCGATGCCGAGGTTGGTCAGCGTGATGCCGAGCTGGGCACCGGAGAGCTGGGTGGACAGGGAGCGCAGCGCGGTCAGGGTGCCGCGGGCGGCGCGGTCGCCCTGCTTCGCGGCGCGCTCGACGCTTGCCCGGTCGACCGTGACGAGCGCGAACTCGGCGGCCACGAAGAGCCCGCAGCCCGCGAGCAGCAGGACACCGAGAACGAGAAGGAGCGCCTGGATCAACGGTCGACCTCCGCGGGCGCTCCCACACGCGAGGGTCGGTTCCTACTACAGCCGGTATCGCCGGAGCCGCTCATGATCCCTTCCGTCGTCGGGGGTCCGGGAACGTCTCCCGGGCGGACCTCGTGGGCCTTCGGGACGGCACCCGTGGGTGGTTCCCGGCCGATCCGCGGAAGCGGGCGGCCGGCGCCGGCGTGGAAGGGCCCACCTGAGCCACGCCGAGCCGGCGGCCGAGTGCCTGGTCGCCGGTAGTGGATGTCTCCGCTACCGGGCGTTTCCGGGCCTGGCCGTCGGTACCTGCTCTAGGTACCCGGCTGACGTGACGCGACGCGGCGCCCGATACGGGCGCGCCTCGCGGGTCCATACCCGATCGTAAATGGTCCGGCGACTCTTGTGGATCCCCTCGCGCGGCGCTGGTCGCCCGCCTGGCCGTCCGCCACCCTCCCCGGCCCGGGGGCCAGCCCAGAGCCGTCCCACACCTGACTCAGGGTCATGGGCCGCTCGCGGGGATCGGGCATGTTGATCTCACAGAATGTTACTGTCCGCAACCGAGGTGTAACTGATTGTTCGGAAGGGGTGGGCATGGCTGGCCGAGGAGCAGATCGCGACGCCGCTCGTCGGGCCGCCGCCCGCCGGGCGCGGGCACAGGCCGTCATTCCCACCCCGCGTGCGGCGGAACCGGAGGCAGCGGAGCCGGCGAAGGACAGCGGCACCACCCCGCCGACCACCAAGGCCGCCAGGAGCCTGAAGTACCTCAAGCCAACCAGGGCCGCCGGTGCCGCCGAGCCGGTCGAGGCCGCCGAGCCGGTCGAGCCGGTCGAGCCCGCCGCGCTCGCGGCGCCGGCCGGCGGGGCCACCGGCGAGCGTCCGGACGCGACCCTGCCGGTGGACCGGTCGCCGGCGTCGGCCGTGCGCGCGGGCTGGCACCTGGTGACGGACGGCGCGGCGCTCGTGGCGACGGTACCCGTGGCCGCGGGCGGCGGGGCCGTCCTCACCGGCGCGGTCTACCTGGTCTGGCGGACCAGCCACGTCGGCGGCACCGGGCTCACCGGGGCGGTGTGCCTCGCCGCGGAGGTCGCCGCCTACCTGGTGCTGGCCGTGCTGGCCGTGCAAGCCGCCCGGGTGAACCGGCGCTTCGTGCGCCGCGCCCCCAGCCCGGCCGGATCGCTGGACGTGTTCGTCGTGGCGCGAGGCGAGCCGTTCGGCGAGGTCGACCACGCCGTGCGGTCGGCCCGTGCCCTCTCCTACCCACACCGGACCTACCTGGTCGCCGACACCCGGATCGACGTCGCCGACGGGCACGACACCCGGACGCTCGAAGCACTCGCCGAGCGGCTCGGCGTGACCTGCCTGTGGCGCGCCGACGGCTCGCCGAGCCGGCCGGAACTGCTCAACGCGGCGCTCGCCCGCACGGACGGCGACGCGGTCCTGATGCTCGACGCCGGCGACGTCGTCACGCCGGACGCCGCCCACCAGCTGCTTGGCTACCTGCGCGACCCGCACGTCGGCCTGGTCGCGTCGGGGTGGCGGGCCGCCGCCGGCCCGGGCCCGCTGCCGGACCGGGCCGAGCCGGCGCTGGCCCGTCTGGTGGCCGCGGCCAGGGACCGCGACGGTGCCGCGGCCGGCGCCGGCAGCGGCACTCTCTACCGCCGGGCCGCGCTCGAGACCGTCGACGGGTTCAGCGAACGCGGCGGGACGGAGGAGCCGCGCACCTCCTACGAGCTGCACGCGGCCGGCTGGGAAAGCGTCCATCACCCGGCCATCCTCGTCGCCCGGGCCGCCCGGCCGCCGGCGACGGCCGCCCGGCTCATGGTCGTCCGCGCGGTCGACCGGCTGCGCATCCTCCTGTTCGACAACCCGCTGGTCAAGCCAGGCCTCGATCGCCGGCAGCGGGCGCACTACCTGTGGGACGCCGCGGCACCGCTGCTGGCCGCCGCGCAGGCCGGGATGTGGCTCGGGCCGGCGTTGGTGATCCTTGGTGACGGCCGGCTCGCGGCCGGCGCCAGACCGGCCGGCTGGCTCGGCTTCGGCCTGCCCTACCTGGCCGCCGCCGGGCTGTTCGGCCTCGCGGTGACCGGCACGGGCGGCACCGGCGCGAAGGGCGCCGCGGCGGCGCTCGCGGGCTGGCTGGTCTCGATCCCGTTGTCGCTGCTGGCCGTGGCCCGGGTCGCCCTCCTCGGTGGCCGGACAGGCGCCGGCGCCGCGCCGGACATCGCGCCGTCCGCTCTGCTCCCAGCGACGGCGTCGCCGGCGGTGTCGAGGACGCGGGCGGTCACCTCGGCACCCGCTGGGCGAGGCGCGGCCCTAGAGAAGGTTGCCCTGAAGAAGGCTGCCCTGGAGAAGAAGACCCCGGGGAAGAAGGCACTCGAACTGCCCACGGGGCGCCGGTCCGGGTGGATCTCGCGGGTGCGCTGGGACGGGTGGCGCGAGGCCGCTGCGCGGCTGGTCGCGGAGGCCTGGACGCCGCTGCTGCCCTTGCCGCTCGCCGCCGCCGGGCTCGCCGCGGCGGTCGTCGCCGCCGGCCTGCGACCGGACCGGGCTCTGCTGGGCGTGGTCGTGTGGGCGGGAGCGGTCCTGTTCACCGCCGCGGAGCCCGTGGCCGCGGCCTGCGGCATCTCCTGGGCCACCCCGACCGAGCGCCGCCGCCTGCGCGCCACCATCGCGGCGGTCACGCTCCTCGCGGTCTTCATCACCATGGTCTTCGGCTGAGCCACCCGGCGGGCGCCCCGTGTCCGCCTCAGGCGGCCGGGGCGAGGGGGCCGGCGGGGGCGTCACCCCTGATCGTGACGCGATGCATCAGCCGGCGGAAGTCGCCGTAGTCGAACGTCGCGTAGTGCGCCGTCGACCGGTTGTCCCAGAACGTGACGTCGCCCTCGGCCCAGCGGTGGCGCACCTGATGGTCGGGCCGGGCTAGGTGGGCGAACAGCAGGTCGAGGATTCCTCGGCTCTCCGCCGCCGAGACGCCCACGATCCGGGTGGTGAACGCGGGACTGACGAACAGCCCGCGCCGGCCGGTCACCGGATGCACCCGTACGACCGGATGCTCGACCGGCGCCAACGCCCGGATGCGCTCGCCGTCCCAGACGTTGCCCTCGCCGCCCCGGGCGGCCAGGTAGCCGGAGAACTCCGCGGACCCGTCGTGCAGCGCGGTCAGCTCGTCGGCGAGCCGGCGCACCGGCGCGGCGAGCGAGTCGTACGCGGCCTGCAGGTCAGTCCACAGGGTGTCGCCACCGGTGCGGGGCAGCCGCACCGCGCGCAGCACCGAGCCGAGCGGCGGGCGGCGCACGAAGGTCACGTCCGTGTGCCATTCGTCCGAGCGGCCACCGCCCTGGCCGTCGAGCTCCCACAGCTCCGGGTGGGCGTCGTCGAGCGGCGCCATCACCGGATGGGACGCGGTCAGCTCCCCGAAGCGGCGCGCGAACGCGATCTGGCTGTCCGGAGACAGCCGCTGCGCGGGGAAGAAGAGGACCTTGCGCTCGACCAGCGCGGCGCCGATCGCGGCGATCACCGCGTCCGGCAGGTCGCCCGCCAGATCGACCCCGTGGACCCGTGCCCCCAGTGCCGGCGTGACCGGTTCCAGGTCCAGTTCCAGGTCCAGCGCGCCGCCGGTCGATCTCACGGGAGTGGTCGCGGCGGGCATGGGCGCACATTACCTATGTTGTCGACCGGAAGTGTAGGTATTGACGGAGGTTCGCCCTCTGGCCATACTCGCCCACCATGACCAAATCGGCCGCGCCGCGGCAGGGGATGGGCCACCGTCCCGCCGGCGGCGCGACCGGAGGCGCCTCGGCGCCTCTCGCGACCAGGCGCAGGCACATCGACCTGTGCCGGGTGACGCGCATGCGCTGTCGCCGGGCGCGCTGAACCTGGGCGCCCGCCGGGCAGGGCGGGTCGCCCGCTCCGGCTAGCCGCGCGTCCCTCGCCGGCCGCCGCGCACCTCTCCCACCTCCCCGGCGGTCCAGGCGACCGCCGCTGGTTCGTCCGCGGCCCGGGCACGGCGCTCGTCCGCCCGGACCACCCCGGCGCGCCCATGCCCGCTCGCCCTGTCAACCCTGTCAACCCTGTCCCGCTCTGTCCCGTCCTGTTCCGACCGAGCCGCCCTGACCCGCGAACCGGTCGATCCGCGAAGCGTCCTGGAGGACCAGACCGTGGCCGTCACCGACACCCCAGCCGCCGCCGAGGCCGGTACGGCCCCGGTGCGGTCTGACGCGGCGGCCGACGGCCGCAGGCGACGGTTGGCCGTGCCGTGGCGGGCACTGACCGTGCTGGCGTCGGCGGCGTTCTTCGTCGGGGTGTGGTGGCTGGTCGCGGCCCTGAAGATCTGGGACCCGGTGTTCGTGCCGGCCCCGTCCGCGGTGTGGCACCAGCTGATCCGGACGTCCACCACGCATGACGGGGTGCGTGGCTACAACGGTCACTTCCTCTACGAGCACCTGCTGATCAGCCTGCGGCGGATCCTGCTCGGCTCGGCGCTCGGCGTCGTCATCGGCGTGCCGTTCGGCCTGCTGGTCGGCGGCGTGCGGGTGGCCCGCTGGGCACTGGAGCCGTGGCTGACCTTCCTGCGCCAGCTGCCGCCGCTGGCCTACTTCAGTCTGCTGATCATCTGGCTGGGCATCGACGAGAGCCCGAAGGTCTGGCTGCTGGTGATCGCGGCGATGCCGCCGGTCGCCGTGGCCACCGCGGCCGCCGTCGGCGGGGTGCACCGCGACTTCCTCAACGGCGCCCGGTCACTGGGCGCCACCCGGTTGCAGCTGACCTGGCACGTCGTCCTGCCGGCGTCGCTGCCGGAGATCCTCACCGGCATCCGGCTCGGCGTCGGCGTCGCGTACACCTCGGTCGTGGCCGCGGAGACCGTCAACGGCATCCCCGGCATCGGCGGCATGATCCGGGACGCCCAGCGCTACAACCAGACCGATGTGGTGATCCTCGGGATCATCGTGCTGGGGCTGTCCGGCATCGTGCTGGACACGGCCCTAAGCCAGATCCAGCGCTGGGCCACCCCCTGGCGGGGCAGGGCGTGACCGACTGCCGGGCCGCCGCGGGCCGCGCCCGACCGCGCCGCCGGGTCCGGTAGCCGCCGCCCGTCCTCGCCGGCCATGACTGCGCGCGGGTTCTCCCGCCGGGACCTCGGCTGGCGCCACAGCCGCACCCTCCGCGGCCACTGAGCCCCACTTTCCCAACCTCACCCACCGGGAAAAACGAGAAATGTCTTCCGGCACCCGGCCGGAGACCGACCGAAGGGACAGACAGATGCGACTGAGACCCGGCAGATTCGGACACGAGTCGGGGCGGCGGGCGGGCCGCCGCTGGCTGGCCGCGCCCGCGGCGGCGGTCCTCGCGGTGACACTGGCCGCCGCGGCCTGCTCGTCGGACGACGACGGCTCCTCGGCGGGCGCCTCCGCCGGCGCGACCGGCGCCGCGGCGAACGCGCCCAAGCAGATCCGGATCGCCTACCAGGCGATCCCGAACGGCGACCTGGTCGTCAAGCACGAGAAGTGGCTGGAGGCGGCGTTCCCCAACACGAAGATCACCTGGACGAAGTTCGACTCCGGCGGTGACGTCAACACCGCCGTCATCGCCGGCTCCGTCGACCTCGGCCTCGCCGGTAGCAGCCCGGTCACCCGCGGCCTGTCCGCGCCGCTGAACATCCCTTACCAGGTCGTGTGGATCCACGACGTGATCGGTGCCGCCGAGTCGCTGGTCGCTCGCAACGGCGCCGGGATCACCAGCATCAAGGACCTGGCCGGCAAGAAGATCGCCACACCGTTCGCGTCGACCTCGCACTACAGCCTGCTCGCCGCGCTCAAGCTCGCCGGCGTCGACCCGGCGTCCGTCAAGCTGGTGGACCTGGAGCCACCGGACATCCAGGCCGCCTGGGCCCGCGGCGACATCGACGCGGCCTACGTCTGGTCGCCGACGCTGGACGAGCTGAAGAAGAACGGCACCGTGCTGACCGACTCCTCGAAGATCGCCGCGGCCGGCTACCCGACGTTCGACCTCGGCGTCGCGACGAAGAAGTTCGTCGGCGCCTACCCGGACGTCGTCGCCGAATGGCTGCGCCAGGAGGACAAGGCCGTGAAGCTGCTCGCCTCCGACCCGGCGAAGGCGAGCGCCGACATCGGCGCCGAGCTCAACCTGTCGCCGGACGAGGCACTCGCCCAGACCAAGGGCCTGGTGTTCCTGACCGGCGACCAGCAGCGCGGCGCCGACTACTTTGGCACCCCGCAGGCTCCGGGCAAGTTCGCCGACGGTCTGCTCGGCGCCGCCGAGTTCCTCAAGAGCCAGGACAAGATCGACGCGGTGCCGACGCTCGAGACGCTGCGCGCCGGTCTCGCCGTCGACAGCCTCGACCATGCCTTCGCCGGCTGACGCGGCCGACCAGGACGGCAGCCAGGCCGGGGCCGGGGCACCCGCCCCGGCCCCGGCCGTGCCCGAGCCCGCCCCCGCGACGCCGTCGCGAGGAGCGGCGGTCGCGGTGAGCGGCGTCGGTCACTGGTTCGGCCGGCGTGGCGCGCGCCGCCAGGCCCTCGACGACGTGACGCTGGACATCGCCGCCGGCGAGTTCGTCTGCCTGATCGGCCCGTCCGGGTGCGGCAAGAGCACTCTGCTCAACCTCGTCGCCGGTTTCGTCACCCCGACGGCCGGCACGGTGGCGACCGATGGCCGGCCCGTGACGGGGCCGGGCGCGGACCGCGGTGTCGTCTTCCAGCAGCCCCGCCTGTTCCCGTGGCTGTCGGTGCGGTCCAACGTGGCGTTCGGGCCGCGGCTGGCCGGCGCGTCGCGGGCACGGCGGCGCGAGATCGCCGACGAGACGCTGGCGTTGGTCGGCCTGTCGGACGTGGCCGACCGGCCGCCATACGAACTGTCCGGCGGCATGCAGCAGCGGGCGGCCATCGCCCGCGCGCTCGGCGGGCGGCCGCGGGTGCTGCTGATGGACGAGCCGTTCGCCGCGCTCGACGCGTTGACGAGGGAGCGGCTGCAGGACGAGATCCTGCGGGTGTGGGCGGCCACCGGGACGACAGTGATCTTCGTCACGCACAGCGTCGAGGAGGCCGTCTACCTCGGCACCCGGGTGGTGGCCTTCAGTGCGCGGCCCGGACGTGTCGTGTTCGACGAACACGGCGGTTTCGGTGCGCGGCCTGATCGGGAGCATCTGCGCTCGGAACCGGAATTCGTCACATTCCGTGACCGTGTCCAGCAAGTGATCCGGGCCGCGGCCGGCGGCTGAACCGCTGGATGGACGGCGCCGTCGGCGTGATCCACCCATGCGTGCCGACGGCGGCCGTTCGTCGACAGTGCGTGGCGAGGCGGACCCGTGCGTTTCGTCGTTCTGTTGGCCGGTTACAGTGTGCGCGAAGCGGATAACCCCATCCGCTTTCTCCCCCAAGTCCCCGCGACCTCTGGAACTAGAAGCGGAGTCAACGATGCGCGAGCGGCTCGCCCTCTCCGGGGCGATACGCCCCCACCGCTGGCATGCTGCGCACGCCGCGAGGGGCACTGCCGTCGGTTCCGACACGCTGAGTGACCGGAGTTGGGCCGCTCGCGCGCGCGGGTGCACCGGCGGCGCGACCTGCGTCGTCGCCTTCGTCATACACCCAAGGAACGGCTGAGTCTTGATGTCGGAAAACGTAGACGTCGTCGTCATCGGCGCCGGACCGGCGGGCCTCACCGCCTCCTACGAGCTGCACCGGTACGGGATCCCCTCGACCATCCTCGAGGCCGACACCCAGGTGGGTGGTATCTCCCGCACGGTTGAGCGTGACGGCTGGCGGTTCGACATCGGTGGCCACCGGTTCTTCTCGAAGGTCCAGCGGGTCGAGGACTTCTGGCACGAGATCCTGCCGCAGGAGGACTTCCTGCTGCGGCCGCGCAAGAGCCGGATCTTCTACCAGGGCAAGTACTACGACTACCCGATCAAGGCCGTGAACGCGCTGCAGAACCTCGGCCCCAAGGAGGCCGCGATCTGCATCGCGTCCTACCTGCAGGCCCGGGTCAGGCCGCCGAAGGACCAGACGGACTACGAGAGCTGGTTGGTCGCCCGGTTCGGCTGGCGGCTCTACCGGACGTTCTTCAAGACCTACACCGAGAAGGTCTGGGGCGTCCCGGTCAGCGAGATGCCGGCCGACTGGGCCGCGCAGCGCATCAAGAGCCTCAACCTCGGCAACGCGATCCTCAACGCGGTCAAGCCGAAGACGAACCAGAAGGAGATCACCTCCCTCATCGAGGAGTTCGAGTACCCGAAGTACGGCCCGGGGATGATGTGGGAGGTCTGCCGCGACAAGGTGCTCGCGCAGGGCTCCAAGATCGCTCTCGAGACCAAGGTCACCAAGATTCGGCATGAGAACGGCAAGGCCTACGAGGTCGTCGCCGAGAATGCCGAGGGTGGTGTGGAGGTCCTCCCGGCGACTGAGGTCATCTCCTCGATGCCGATCTCCCAGCTTGTCGAGATCATGGACCCGCCGGTGCCGCCGCGGGTGCTCAAGGCCGCGCACGACCTGCGCTACCGCGACTTCCTCACGGTCGCCCTCGTCGTGCCGGCGAGCGCCGTGTCGTGGACGGACAACTGGATCTACATCCATGACCCGAGCGTCCGCACGATGCGGATCCAGAACTTCGCCTCGTGGTCGCCGTACCTTGTCAAGGACGGCCGTAACGTCCTCGGCCTCGAGTACACCGTGTTCGAGAACGACGCCGACTGGACCGCCTCCGACGAGAAGCTCATCGAGCAGGGCAAGCAGGAGCTCGACCGGCTCGGCCTCGTCAAGTACCGGGACATCGAGGCCGGCTACGTCGTGCGCCAGCCAAAGGCGTACCCGATCTACGACGAGCACTATCAGGCGAACGTCGACGCGATCCGGGGCTGGCTGACCGACTACGCCAGCAACGTGCACCCGGTCGGCCGCAACGGCATGTTCCGCTACAACAACGCCGACCACTCGATGTTCACCGCCATGCTGACGGCGGAGAACATCGCGAAGGGCACGGACCACGACGTCTGGACGGTCAACGTCGAGGAGGAGTACCACGAGGAGAAGGCATCCTCGTCCGGTGCCCCGAAGCCGGGAGGCTCGCACGGCACCGGCCGCGACGCGCCGGTGCTGCCCCGCAAGGTCCTCGACGCCGCCCGCTCCCGCGTCGGCGGATCGCGCTAGCAGGTAACACCTAGTACGCCTCAGCCCCGGCACGCATCGCGTGCCGGGGCTGTTCTGTTCTGTGGGTGTCTGTTCCGTGGGTGCCCGGGCCGTCAGCCAACGGGGCGGCGGGCGGGGCGGACCAGGGCCTCCTGGACGACGGTGGCGACGAGGGTGCCGGCCGCGTCGAAGAACTCGCCGATGGCCAGGCCCCTGGCGCCCGACGCGGTCGGGCTCTCCTGGTCGAACAGCAGCCACTCGTCGGCCCGGAACGGGCGGTGGAACCAGACCGCGTGGTCGAGCGAGGTCAGCTGCATGCCCTGGCCCACGCCGCCTTCCGGGCCGCGGATCGAGTGCGACAGCGTCAGGTCCGACATGTAGACCAGCGCGCAGGCGTGCGTGTGCTGGTCGTCCGGCAGCTTCTCGGTCACCCGCAGCCAGGCGCGCATCCGGGCGGGAGCGGGCTGTGAACCGCCGGAGGGCGCACCGGCCGGCTCGCCCTCGCCGCCAGTCGCCGCGGGCGGGGCCACCGGCGAGACGGCCCACACCTCGAAGCCGCGCCGGGCCCAGGCGCCGCGCCGCTCGTCGGCCCACTTCTTGCTGCCGACCCGCGGGCCGGCGTCGTCCCGCGGAGCGGCGTCGTCCCGCGGGGCGTGGGCCTCCGCCTGTTCGGGGGCGCTTGGCGCCCGGCCGTCGAACAGCGGGTGGCCGTCCGCGGGCGGCGGGACGTGTGGCGCCGGGCGCTGGTGGTCGACCGGGCTGTCCTCATGGCGGTGGAACGACGCGGACAGGACGAAGATGGCCTCGTCGTGCTGGACCGCGGTGATCCTCCGGGTGGTGAACGACTTCCCGTCGCGGATCCGCTCGACGTGGTAGTCGATCGGGCGGGTGGTGTCGCCGCCGCGGATGAAGTAGCTGTGCAGCGAGTGCACCGGCCGGTCCGGGTCGACGGTCGCCGTCGCCGCCACCAGCGCGTGCGCGGCGACCTGCCCGCCGAACGCCCGCAGCGGCGCGCCCTCGTGGCTGAGCCCGCGGAACAGGTCCGGCTCGGGCTGCTCGAGCGTCAGCAGGTCAAGGAAGGAGCCGGCCCCGTCCGCCGCCGTGCTCACATCGACCTCCGCGCTGTAGATCCACCTGGCCGCCGACGTCGCGGCCGTGATCCGTGGACCGCTCCCCGACGTTACCCGCCCGGCCGCCGCGCCGGCCTATGGTCATCGCCATAGCCGACCAGGCCTGTCCGGTTCTCGCCGGACCGGGCCGGTCGCGCTCCGCCCGTCCGGTGGCCTACTCGTCCGCCGTCTGCTGGGCCGCGAGCCGTCTGGCCTCGCGCTCGAAGCGCTCGGCCTCGGCTACCCGGTGGGCGCCCGCCGGGTAGCGGCCCCGCCGCGCCTCGACGGCGGCCCTGGCCTGGCGCAGGGCGTCGTCGCGCAGGGTGCCGTCGAGGTCGTCGCCCTCCTCGCTCAGGACGGCGGCGAGCAGTGCCCTCGCCAGCAGCAGTTCGGGCCAGCCGGGGTCGAGGTTCGCGCCGACGCGGCGGTTGGTCGCCAGCACATAGCGGATCTCCGAGGCCGCCTGGGACGGCTCGCCGGCGAGCAACAGCGCGTGCGCGTACACCAGCTGGGTGCGCAGCGTCGCGTCCGACGTCGCGCCGAACCGCTCCCGGCGGGCCGCCAGCACGGCCGCGGCCACCGCGCGCCCCTCGGCGATGAGTTCGTCGCGCGGCCGCGCCAGGTCGTCGCCGAGCACCGGGGGATAGCGGTCGTGCCCGGACTTCCAGGAGTCCGCGTCGACCGGCCCGGGACCAGGCCCCGGTGGGGTGGGGGAGTCGACGGTGCCGGAGTCGCCAGGGGAGGAATCGCCAGTGATGGAGTCGTCAGGGTCGGGCTCGGTGGGGTCGGCCCGCTCGGCGACCGTGAGGAGCGTCTGGGCGAGGATCACCTGCGCGATCCAGGTGAACGAGTGGTCCGCTCCCCAGACGGCGTGGCGGACCTGCACCTCCTCGCGCGCGATCTCGCAGGCGCGCCGCAGGTCGTCACGCCCACCTCGGTCACGCAGCGCTATGGCGAGGTTGGCGTGCGCCGTGCTGGTGCGGTCCGCCTTCGCGCCCAGGATCGCGAGCCGCCGCCGCCATTCGACCTCGTAGTTCTGCGCCGCCGCGTCCAGGTCCGCCGGGCCGCCGGACAACCGTGCATACCGGGCATACAGCGCCTTGATGCTCATCAGCGTGGTGTCGTGCCGGTCGAGCGTTGCCTCGGCGCGGGCGTGCAGCTCCGCCCAGACCCGCGCGGACTCGGCCACCGAGCGGGTGCGGCTGCGCAGCTCCTCGACGTTGTACTCGAGCAGCAGCGCGAGTGGGCCGGTGGGTCCGAGCGCGGCGCGGACCTCCTCGTGCAGCCCGACGAGCGGGCGCGGGTCGGCGGTCGCGTCCGTGTACGTCAGCACCGTCTGGGCTCGGCCGCGTAGTCGGCGCTCCAGCTCGTCGGCGCGCTCCGGCCCACCAGCCGGCGGCGAGGACGACAGCGTCATCGCTCCTCCCCGCCGGTCCGCTCGCCCGGATCATCGCGTCCATCCTCATCCAGGGGCCCTGGCGGGGTGCCGTCAGGGCTCGCCGGATCTGGCGACGCGGCCGGTCCTGGCCGCGTCAGCTGGTCGAGGACCGCGCGCAGCCGGGGGGAGAGCTCGTCGGCCATCCGGCGCCGCTCCTCGGTGGACAGCCCCGGCAGCAGGTGCTCCAGCTGGGTCAGCAGGTCGACGATGTCGGTGGTGATCTTCTCGGACTGGGCCGGCGGCCGGGTGACCAGCGTCGCGAGGCGACGGTGCACCGCGCCGAGCACGAAGGCCGGCCCCACTCCGCTCGCGCCGAGCGCGGTGCGGGCCACGGTCGTCAGCAGGCCGGTGACCTCGGCGAGCCGCGCGTCCCCGCCCGCGCCGTCGGCACGGGCGCGGCCGGGGCCAGGGTCGGCGAGCGTGAGCAGATCCTCGACGGCGGCCAGCGGTGGGGTGAACCCGGCCGCGCCCGCCAGCGGTGGCGAGCCCACCGCCCAGTCCGCCACGACCCGGACGAGGCTCGCCGCGGCGAGCCAGCGGTCGACGACGGCCAGGTCGTCGAGTGCCTCCAGCCAGCCCTCGCGGTGGGGCCAGTAGCTCCACACCTTCGTCTCCGTGACCAGCAGGTCGAGCACACGCTCCCCGTGGCGCCGTTCGTACAGCCGTGAGGACGACGCCGTGCGCAGCGTGCCCGCGAGCGACCCCGGGCTTTTCGGGCTTACGAGGTAGTAGAGGGTCGACGGCCGGCGCTGCCCGGCCGCGGCGGCCAGGGCGTCGCGCGCGAGGCCGTTGATCGACCCGTCGCTGGCGTCGAGGAACTGGACCAGCGTCTCGTAGTACCTGGTCCTCGTGTGCCAGTTCAACCGTTGGAGTGTCCCGCCGGTCTCCCGCCGCGCGGTATCGGGCCGGAAACGCGCGGCCCGATACCACCGCGCCACCGCGGTGTCCTCGAGTTCCGCTGTCAGTCGCACGATGGTTCCCCCGTCAGTCCCACCATGGCCTCATGTCACTGGTCAGCGTGCGAACAATGCGGCCGCGATCGTTGGCCCAACCGGGCGCGTAATGTCCACCGCGCCCCGATAATGCATCTATATGGCAAACCTCGACGGACGGTCGGGCGATGACGGCAGCCGCGCCGCCCGCCCGCCGTGCGTGCCCAATGTCAGGTGGAAAGTCAGCATAATGAAACCCGGCCAATGGTGGGCGGAGACGTCGGCGGACGCGCGCCAATGGGCCATCGGTGGCCAGCCTTCCGTGGTCCGCGCGGGCCTCGCCCACGTCGCGGGCCCGACCGTGCGTCCGTCGGAGACGAACCATGAACGGCACTGACCTCGCGGCCCTGCACGACGAGTTGCGGACGCTCGCTCGCGGCCGTGGCCTGCGGGCCGCGAACCTCGACGCCAGGACCGGGCCGTTGCTGCGCCACTACGCCGCGCTCGGCGACCTGCCCGGCGGCCCGTCGCGGTCCCGGCTGGTGGAGTGGCTCGGCGAGTGGCTGGAGGCGCTGCCCGAGGATCTGTGCCTGGTCGCCAGCGTCGCCCTCGGCGTGGACCCGCGAGCCGGCCACCGGCTGTTGACCGAGCGGCTCAACTGGCTCGCCGTCGAGTTCGACCGGGATCCGCGTACCCTGCGCCGCCGTGGCCAGGAGGCCTTCCGGCTGCTCGCCGAGATGATCATCACGGGTGCTGGCCCGAACGGTGCTGGCCCGAACGGCGTCGGGCAGGGACGCGACGAGCGGGCGCCGCGCGGTCCGGGAGCGGGCCCGGACCCGGCTGTCGGGACGACCGGTTGGTACGTGGAGCGGGTGCGAGCGTTGATGCGGCTCGACACGCCGACGCCCGAGCTGCTGGAGTCGAGGCGGATCGTCGCGGTGCGGGACGGGCTCGCGGAGGTGGCGGTGTCGATGAGCCTGCCCCGCCCGCCGGGCGCGCCGGCCAGCCCGCGCGGGCTCGAGGTGGACGTGATGTTCGGTGGCCGGATCGTCCGGCTCGACCGGCGGGGCGACACCCTCTTCTCCCCGGTGCTGCGGCTGCCGCATCCGCTGGGCGCCGAGGAGCGGCACGAGTTCGGGTGTGTGTGGCGGCTGCCGGAGGGTCAGCCGATGGCGCCGCGCTACGCCATGGTCCCGACGATCCGCTGCGACGCGCTGGACCTGCGGGTGCGGTTCCCGGACGGCGCCGATCCCGAGGTGCAGCGGCTGGACGGTCTGCCGCTGCGCGCGGTCGAGGACCCCGCCATCGACCTCACGGGCGTGCCACTGGACGGAGCGGGGGAGGCGTCGGCCCGCTTCGGCCCCCTCGCGCTCGGCCTGTGCTACGGCCTGCGCTGGACCTGAACGCCGTCCCGCGCGCGTGCCCCGGTCCCGCCGTGGATCAGTGAGCACGGGCGAGCTCGCCGGCCGACCCGCGCGGTGACCGGCGACGCCGACGTGTCATCCCGCGCGGGCCGTGTCGCTGGGCCGGCGTCAGGCGGTCCGTACCTGGCCCCCGCCGGTCTGGCTCATGCTCCTCGGCTCCTCGTTCTCGCCGCCGGTGCCGTCGCAGCGGGCCCACCCGGCGCCACCGCCGGTGGCGTCGGTGCTGATGGTCCTGGTAGTGGTGCTGGCGGTCTCGGCGGTCTTCCCTGACCCGCGCATGCTGCTGCCCATCTCCTGTCCCGTGTTTGTGTGCTTGGCCGGCGGTTCCGCCGGCCAGCCGCGCCGCGAGCCACCGCCCGCGGCCGACGCCTCCCCGTACCAGGCGTCGACCGCCCTGTGGCCGCGGCGCGTTCTCAGAAGATCCGTCGATATGGACCTCGCCCCACCGGCGGACCTGCCGGGCGGGGATCCGGAAACCCCGGCAGCGACGGCGACGCCGCGGCCGGGGCAACCAGCTGGCTGGTCGTGGTGACCAGAATGTGCCCAAGATGTCGAGATGTGTGAGACAGGAGCTGGACAACTTGCCTCAGCGGATCGCCCGGTTGAGGGCGATTCGTCTCGACTGGACAAATGTCGGCCACATCGGCACCTTGTGGGTCCTGGGTGAGCCGGACTGGCGAGCCGCCGTGCCCGCCCGTCGCAGCGGGCGGCGGGCGGCGGGCGGCTCTATCGGTTGCTCGGTTCCATCGCATCCCCCGATCGGTTGGCGTCATCGCTGCCGTCTCCGGCGACGCCAGTAGACCAGTCCCGTCTGCCGCGGAAATGGTCGAAATACGGGGAGCGGGCAGATTCGTCCGGTGTCGCCGGCCCTGGCCGGCGGGCGGCCGGAGCGCGAAGGGCCGGACGCGTGGAAGTCCGTGCGCGGAAGTCGGCGCGCGCAGGTCAGCGACCGTTTGGGTCAGTGCCCGGAGGTCGCGTCTGCGCGGCGTCTGGTCTGTGTCGCAACCGCGTCTGACCGCTCTTGGTCAGCAGAGCCGGGCGGCCAGGAGGCAGGCGTCGGCGTCTCGCCGGGACTCCGCCGAGGGCTCCTGGCCCTGGGACGGACGGCCGCCGGACAACTCGGCGAGCAGCGCGTCACAGGCGGCCGCGAGTGGCGGGACGCCGGCGAAGGCGCTGGAGACGGCGGCCGCGAGCGCGTCGAGGCGCTCGGCGAGCGGTGTGCCCGACCCGTCGACCAGACCGGCCGAGTAGAACAGGACGGTCGCGCCGACCGGCATCGTGATGGTGCTCTGCGCGTACTCGGTTCCGGCCCGCCCGTCGACGTCCCCGCCGGCGCTTACCCCGGGACCGGCTCCCGGCGCGGCCCCGAGCAGCGGGCCGTGCACGTCGCCGAGGAACGACACCGCCCCGTCGGAGCCGACGAGCACCGGCGGCGGGTGGCCAGCGTTGCACCAGGTCAGGTGGCCGGTCGGGATGTCGAACCGGGCCGTCACGGCCGAGGCGATCGCTTGGTGGCCACCCGCGAACAGCACGTCCGCCAGCCGGGTGGTGATCTCGGACGGCGGCAGGTCGAGCAGGGCGTAGGCGCGGGTCGCGTGGCACAGCTCCGCCATCAGCGCCGCGGCGCCGGGGCCGTGCCCGCCCACGTCACCGAGGTCGAGGACGGCGGTGTCCGCCGAGAGCGCCGTGATGTCGTACCAGTCGCCCCCGACGCGTTCGGGATCGCTCGCCGCCGCCCGCCGCGCGGTCACGTCCAGGCCGGGCAGGACCGGGAGCCGCCTGGGCGGCAGCGACTCCCACACCGACCGCGCCGCGGCCAGCGCTACCGGGTGCGTGTCGACGCCGGACGGTGTCGAAGACCCGGCCGACATGTCGACCATGCCGACGCCGCGAGGCCCGGCCGGAGCCGACTCCGCCATGTCCAGGCTGGCTGGGGGGTGGGGGTGGGCGCGGGCGGCGGCGTCGGCGGTGACCACGGCCGCCAGCGCGCCGGGGAGCTCGTGGGCCACCGCCGCGGAGACGGTCTGGGTGAGCGCCTGCTCCAGAGCGGTGGCCAGCCCGCCCGCCATCATCTCGGTGAACGACTCGTTGATCGACTCGGTGAGGGTGTCGGTGAGTGACTCCGCCACCGCCTCGCCCAGCGCCGCCGCAATGATCGCGTCCACCACGGCGCCGGAGGCACCGCTCATCGTGCCGGCTCCGCCCATCGCGCCGGGTCTGGCCGGGTCGCCGGGAGTGGTCGCCGGGCCGGACCCGACCGGGGCCGTGGCGGTCGCCGCCTTGGCAGCCGCCCGTTTGCCGGTCTTCTTGCCGATCTTGCCGGCGCCCTTGCTGTCGTGCTTCGCCCCGCGCGCCTTCTTCGCCGTGTCCCGAGGCTTCGCTGTGTCCCCTGGCTTCGCTGTGTCCCGCGGCCCTGCTGTCTCCCGCGGCGTCGACGCGGGCCGGTCCAGGTCCGCGCTCAGGGCACCGTGGCCAGCCTTATGGGCGTTCTTGGTCGCTGCTCGTCCCATGCCCACCCCGGTTGAGTCGGTTCCACCGACTGCCGGGGTACCCGGCCCGACCGGAGAAAACCGCGACCGTTGGCCGCCGGCTGTGACAGGCCGCGCACAGGGGTGGATATCGTGCTGGCACTGGTCGTGGGTGGGGGAGCGCATGCCGGGTCACGGGAGCGGCGACGGGCCGCTGGTGTTGCGGGCGCGCCTGGACGAGACGGCGCCGGATTCCGCGCGCGGGTGGGCCTGGAGGCTGTTCGGCGCCGACGGTCATGTGGCGGGAGACCCCGGTGCCGGGCCGGACGCCGGCCTGGACCACCTCGCGCGGCTGCTCGGCGAGCTGGTCCCCCCGGTGACCGTCGAGGTCCGGGTGCCGCCGGTCGCCGCCGACCTGCTCGCGCTGCCGCTGGAGGAGATCCCCGCCGGGGGCGCAACGCTCGCGAAGGAGGGCGTGACCTTCGTCCGGATCATCGAGCCGGGGGACGAGGCCGGCGGCGACAGCTGGGCCGCGTCCGGCTCGGGCCGGACGCGGGCGCGCGTGCGCCGGCCAGGGGACTCCACCGGGCCGGTCACGGCACCAGTACGCATCCTGGCCGTGTTCGGCCAGCCAGACTGGGACGACGGGACGTCGCAGCGCACGGCACGCGACGCGCTGCGCGCCCTGGTGAACGACCTCGTAGCCCGGTCGAACAGGGCGCTCGAGCTGCGGGTCCTGCACTATGGGGCACAGACATCCTGGATCCGCGCCGCCGTGGAGGACCAGGACGGCTGGGACATCGTGCACGTGGCCGGCCGGTTCGCGGCCGCCGGGGCCGGCGAGGCGGACGGCGACGCCTTCGTGCCGGGCGTGGACCTCGTTCCCCTGCTCCGGCCGTTCCGCCGCCGGCTGAAGCTGCTGGTGCTCGCGCCGTCCGGGCCCGTGACGGCGGCGTCAGCGGTGGACGGATGGGCCCTGCCGGCCTCGCTGCCCGCGGGGATCGCGGTCGCCCTGCGGGTGGCCGATAGGCTGGGCTGCGCCGTGCTCGCGCCGCTTGGCGACGACGTCGACGGGGAGGCCGCCGCCGCGTTCACGACGAACTTCTACGAACGGCTGCTCGGCAGGGGCCAGGCACTCACAGCGGCGGTACGGGGCGCGACCGAGGCCGCGGACCTGGCGGCGCCTGACATCGCTGGTTCTGGTGCTCGTGCGGGCGCCGCCGGCCGGCGCGGCGGAGCCGCCTTCGCGCTGTTCGGCGAGTCCAGTTCCACGCTGGCCTTCCGGCTGCCGGAAGACCCTGGGCCGGCCACCGGGCCGGCATCGGTGAGGATGGAGGGCTTCCCAGCGTGGGCTGGTGATCGACCCGCTGGCCCCGTGCCCGCCGGAGTCCTCAACCGGGCGGCACGGCTGCTGGCCCCCGCGCGGCTCGTGGGCGGTGCGCGGCCGAACGGGGTGCCACCGGTCGGACTGGTGCTCGTCGGACCTCCTGGTGCGGATCCGGCCGGCTGGGCGGTCGAACTCGCGCGCGAGGCCGAGGGCTGGTTCCGTGCGTTCTGCTGGTACTCGGCGGCCGACTCCGCCAGTTCGCGGCATGGACAGCCGGCCGCCCTGAGCGAACTACGCGTCGGGCTGGCCCAGGCCCTCGACACCCAGGCCGAGCCGTTCCAGCTGGGCCTGTACGAGGCGGCGCGTGGTCACCAGGCCGTGGCCAGGCAGGGGCCGAGGTTCACCGCCATCCTCGGCCGGTCGGCGATTCTCCTGGTCGTCACCCTCGACGAGCTGCTCACGCAGAACGCCACGTTCCGTGACGGCTTCCTGAGGGATGTCCTGCACGCCGCCGTCGGCCACCGGGGCCCGTCACGGCTGGTGCTGTGCGGTGAGCGTGTTCCCGCCGACCTGCTCCCCGACATCGTCGACGGCCGTGTGGTCGTCGAGCACCTGGACGCGCCGGCGCCCGACGGGCCCGTCCCGGGGACGTCGCCGGCCGGGGCCGGTATGCCGGCGCCCGGCACGCCGGCCCCACCTGACAGCGGCCGCCCGCCTGGAGCGAGTGGCCCGCCCGGGCGATGGCCCTCCGCGCCGGCGTCCGGGCGGCGGCCGCCGCCCCTGCCTCTGCCCCTGCCCAGGACCGTCGTGCAGGTCGACGTGGTCGGCTACAGCGAACGCGACGACCAGGCTCAGCTCGACCTGGTCCGAGCGCTGGAGGAGGTCGTCGACGATGCGATCGGCCGGGCCGGGATCGAGCCCGACGAATTCCCACGGCAGTCGCGGGGCGACGGTTTTCTCGGCGCCGTGTCGCCGATGGTGCCGGCGGCACTCGTCGCGTCCCGGTTCGTGCGGGAGCTGTGGATCGGCCTGCGTCGGCACAACGCGACGAGAAACGCGCAGGGGCGGATCCGGCTGCGGCTGGCGCTGCACCGAGGCGATGTCATCCTGGACCGGGCGGTGTGGGCGGGCAGCGCGGTGGTCGTCGCGACCAGACTCGTCGACGCGTCCCCGGTCCGCCAGGCGCTTCACGACGACCCCGCCGCGGACCTGGCGTTGATCGTTTCGGAGACGTTCTTCGAGACGGTGATCCGCCAGAAGTACCTCGACCTGGACCCGGACGCGTTCCGGCAGGTCGTGGTGGCCAACCCCAAGTACGACGGAACGGCCTGGCTCAGCATGCCCGGTAGCCCGCCAGCCCTTCCCGCCCGGCCGCCGGGCCCGACGGCCCCCGGGCCCGGCGGCCTGGACGCCGAGGCCACCGACCCCACCGACCCCACCGAGCAGGTGCTCTCAGTGGCGCCTGCGACGCCGGGCACGGTGGCTCCGGCGCCGAGGCCCGCGGCACTGGTATCGGAGCCCGAGATGAAATCGGAAGGAGCAGGCGTGACGGATGCCTCGGCGCGGCAGGCCCCGCCTGCGGCTGGCGCGGAGGACGGCCCGGAGATCTCGCTGACGCCCGACGAGGAGCGCGTGCTCATCGAGGCGCTGGCCGCGAACTACGGGTCGGAACTGGCGGCGGCGCCGCTGCTGTACGGGCGGCTCGGGCTTCGGCGTGGGACGTTGAACCCCTTCGGCGGCGAGCGGCCGAACCTCGTCTGGTGGGCGATCTACACCGATCTCCGGGCCGGCCGCATCGCGAAGCCGGGGCGCAGGTTGGTCGTCGAGGTCCTGCGCGACTATCCCCACCTCGAGTCGCTGCGGGCCGTCGCCCGCCGCCACGGCCTGGTCGAAGGCTGACCAGGCGACTGCCGGTTGTCTCGCGGGAGCGGGATTAGTTCGGGGCGCTGACGCGATACTTCAGGCATGGAACGCGTGTCGGCTGACCGGTTGGACGACTCCTTGGCCGCCCGCGCAGGCACCAGGAGCGCTGAGGATGCCAGGAGCGCTGAGGATGACGCCGCGGCGGCGCGGTGCTCGGTGCCCGGATCTCCGAACGGCGGCGCGCCCAGCGGCGACCGCGCGATCTCCAGCCTGATCGCGCCGGCAGGCTCGGTGGAGCGGACCGGCGGCCTGGTCGCGTCGGCGGTACCAGCGGTACCGGCACCGCCGGCGGCACTGGCGGCGCCGGCTCGGCTCGACGAGCGGCCGTCGCGTGGGGATGTGGCCGCGCCGGTGGTGCTGGTCGAGTACGGGGACTTCCAGTGCCCGTACTGCGCGCAGGCGGCGCCGGTGCTGCACGAGCTGGTGGAGCAGGACGGGGCGCTGGTACGGCACGAGTTCCGGCACTTCCCGGTGTTCGAGATCCATCCGTACGCGCTGACGGCGGCGCTCGCCGCCGAGGCGGCATACGCGCATGGCAAGTTCTGGCAGATGCACGACCTGCTGTTCGCCCACCAGGACCGGCTCAAGGACGTCGACCTGCGGATCCGCGCCGAGCGTCTCGGCCTCGACCCCGACCTCGTCGTCGGCGACGCGGCCCAGCCCTACGGCGACGCCGTCGAGGTGGACTACGAGCGGGGCATCGCCGAGGGCGTGCGCGGCACCCCGACGCTGTTCATCAACGGCCAGATGTTCCGCGGCCGCCCCGAACTGTCGGCGCTGCGCCGTGCGGTCCGCGTGGCCGCCACGTCCGCCCTGGTGGCGGAGCCGGCCCCCGTGCCGACGCCGGTGCCCGTGCTCGCCGGATCCGCCGGGGCGCTGTTCGCGGACGACGGCGACCTGGCGGGCCCGGGGGATCCCGCGGGCCCGGTGGCGCCGGCCGCTGGCCGCGCCCGCTGGTGGGCGCCCTGGGCCGCACGCCGCTGACCGACGCGCCAGGCCTGCCGCCGGGGCATCGGACCTTCCAGAGGCGTCAGCTCCAGCGGGCGGGGACCGCCGGGGGGCGCCAGGGCCGGGGCGGGAGCGGTGGCGGGAGGCCCTCGCTGTCCGGGGAGCACAGCGGCATCCGCTCGCCGAGGAAGCGCAGCAGGATGCTGCCGAGGGTCGCGGCGATGAGTGAGCCGACCAGGATGCCGATCTTCGCCTGGTCGCGCAGCGCCTCGTCGTCGAACGCGAGCTGGGTGATGAACAGCGAGATCGTGAAGCCGATCCCGGCGAGGACCGACGCACCCAGCACGTGCCCGTAGCGGACCTGGCCGGGCAGGACGCCGAGCCCGGTGCGGACCGCGCAGGTCGCGGCCAGGGTGATGCCGACGGCATTGCCGATCAGCAGCGCCACCACGACGCCGTGCGTCACCGGCGAGCTGGCCGCCGTCCGCAGCGTCTCGCCGTTCAGGTGCACCCCCGCGTTCGCCAGCCCGAACAGCGGGACGACGACGAACGCGCTGACCGGGTGCAGGAGGTTCTGCAGCCGCTCGTTCGGCGCGACCGCCGCCCGCGCCGCCGACACCGCCAGCGCGGACCGCGACGCCGTCGAGTCCTCCTGGAGCGCCCGTACGAACACCGGCACGTTGTCGATCTGCTCCCGCCGGGGTGGGAACGCCGGCACCAACAGGCCGATCAGCACGCCGGCCAGCGTCGCGTGCACCCCGGAGGCGTGCACCGCGAGCCACAGCAGCGCCGCGGCGATCAGGTAGGGCGAGAGCTGCCAGACCCCCATCCAGCGCAGCGCGAGGATCGCGGCCACCGCGGCGGCCGCCAGGATCAGCGCCATGGCGTTGACATGATCGGAGTAGAAGACGGCGACGACGGTGATCGCGCCGATGTCGTCGACGACCGCCAGCGTCAGCATGAACAGGCGCAGCCGGTCGGGGCAGCGCGGCCCGAACAGCGCGAGGATCCCGAGGACGAACGCGGTGTCCGTCGACATCGCGATGCCCCAGCCGGCACCGCCGGCGCCGGACCGGTTGAACAGCCAGTAGACCAGCACCGGGGTGACGAGCCCGCCGACCGCCCCCAGCGCCGGCACCGCCACCGACCGCCGGTCGCGTAGCTCCCCGGTCGTCGCCTCCCGGCTGATCTCCAGGCCGACGACCATGAAGAAGATCGCCATCGCGCCGTCGTTCACCCAGTCGTGCACGGTGAGACGCAGCGAGGCCTCGCCGAACGCCAGCGTCGTCGACGTCTCCCAGAAGTGCTCGTAGCTCGACGACCAGGGCGAGTTGGCCCAGAGCAGGGCGAGGACGGTCGTGCCGAGCAGCAGCACCGCGCTGCCCGCCTCGGTCGCGAGGAACTCCCGCACCGCCGGCGCCGGCCCCGGAATGCTCACCCGCAACGCCGGCCCCGGCCGCGGCGGAGCCGTCACCGCCCACCGCCCCTTCGCCCAGAGCCGATCCGCGCCCACCGCTGCCCGAGGATCACTTGCCCGAGGATCACTGCCCTCCCACCCGACGAAACACCCCACCGCCCGGCCGAAACCGGCTAGCCCCGCCGCAAGCGTATCGACGTCCCGTTCCCGGCCCGGCTCCAGCGATGACGGTCACCCTCGTCGACGACGATATGATCTACGCTGCCCGTTCCGTCGCACATGGAACCGGTTCGGCAACCGTTCCACAGACTGCTCGTATCCGTTTGGAGGAAGCCCCGTGAGCAGCCGGGTCGAGACACTGGAGTTTCAGGCGGAGGCGCGTCAGCTTCTGCAGCTCATGGTCCATTCGATCTATTCGAACAAGGACATATTTCTGCGGGAACTGATCTCCAACGCGTCCGATGCCCTGGACAAGCTGCGTATCGCGTCGCTGGTCGATGGCGGCCCGCAGGTCGACGGCGCCGATCTGCGCATCGAGATCGAGGCCGACCGGGAGAAGCGCACGCTGACCGTGCGCGACAACGGCATCGGGATGTCCCGCGACGAGGTCGTCGGGCTCATCGGCACCATCGCCAAGTCCGGGACGGCCGAGCTGCTGCGCAGACTGCGGGAGTCGAGCGACGCCGCGGCGTCGTCCGATCTCATCGGGCAGTTCGGCGTCGGCTTCTACTCCACCTTCATGGTCGCCGACAAGGTCACCCTCCTCACCGGGCGGGTCGGCGAGGACGGCGGCACCCGATGGGAGTCGGACGGCGAGGGCACCTATGTCATCGAGGCGGTGGACGACGCGCCGCGGGGCACCGCGGTCACGGTTCACCTGAAGCCCGAGGACAGTGAGGACCGCCTCTTCGACTACACCGACGAGGCGAAGATCCGGGAGATCGTCAAGCGCTACTCCGACTTCATCGCCTGGCCCATCCGGCTGGTATCCAGGCCCGGCGAGGGCGGCGGGAGCGCGGAAGGCGACGAGCCGGGCGAGAGCAGCGAGGCCGGCGAGGCCGGTGAGAAGGCCGACGACCGGCCGCTCAACTCGATGAAGGCGCTCTGGGCCCGGCCACAGAGCGAGGTCGACAAGGCCGAGTACACCGAGTTCTACCGGCACCTCAGCCATGACTGGACCGACCCGCTCGAGGTCATCCACATGAAGGGCGAGGGGACCTTCGAGTACGAGGCGCTGTTGTTCCTCCCGTCGCGCGCGCCGTTCGACCTGTTCACCCGGGACGCCAGGCGGGGTGTCCAGCTGTACGTGAAGCGCGTCTTCATCATGGACGACTGCGCGGAGCTGCTGCCGAACTACCTGCGCTTCGTCAGGGGCGTCGTCGACGCGCACGACCTGTCGCTCAACATCTCCCGGGAGATCCTCCAGCAGGACCGCCGGATCCAGCTCGTGCGCCGCCGGCTGGTCAAGAAGGTGCTCGCCTCGGTCAGGGCCCTCCAGGAGAACGACGCGGAACGCTACCGCACCTTCTGGAAGGAGTTCGGCGCCGCGGTCAAGGAGGGCCTCGTCGAGGACATCGACAACCAGGAGGCGATCCTCGACATCGTCTCGGTGGACTCGACGCGTGACGCCGAGCAGGCGACGACCCTGCGCGAGTACGTCGAGCGGATGAAGGACGGGCAGAACGAGATCTACTACCTGACCGGCGACTCGCGGGCGATGATCGAGAACTCGCCGCACATGGAGGCGTTCCAGGCCAGGGGCTACGAGGTCCTGATCCTGACCGACCCGATCGACGAGATCTGGGTCGAGCGGGTGGCGCAGTACGACGGCAGGCCGCTGAAGTCGATCGCCAAGGGTCAGGTCGACCTCGACACCGACGACGAGAAGGAGAGCGGCGAGCCTGAGCGGGAACAGCGGCGCAAGGACTTCGCCGCCCTGCTGGCCTGGCTGGGGGACAAACTCCAGGACGACGTGAAGGAGGCCCGCCTGTCCACCCGTCTCACCACCTCGCCGGCCTGCCTCGTGGGCGACACGTTCGACATGACCCCGGCCCTGGAGAAGATGTACCGCGCCATGGGGCAGAACGTGCCGCACCCTCGGCGCATTCTGGAGCTCAATCCGACCCATCCGCTGGTCGTGGGGCTGCGCAAGGCACACGAGCAGGACCCGGACTCCGACGCGCTCGCCGAGACGGCGGACCTGCTATACGGCCTGGCGCTGCTCGCCGAGGGCGGAGAACTGCGCGATCCGGCCCGCTTCACCCGCCTCCTCGCCGACCGCCTGGCCAGCGCGCTCTGACCCGGCTCGGCTCCCGCCCGCCGGCCGCACATCCGCGTCTGGTCCGTGCCGACACGGGCCAGACGCGGATGGCGGCGACCGCGGGAGGCTGGCGAGCCGGCTCGAGTTCTAGGCGGCGGGGACCTCCGCGGCGGCCAGGGCGGCGGTGAGGGCTTCGTCGACCTGGGGGATGTTCCTGCCGGTGGCGCGGATGAGACCGGGGATGGAGCGGTAGTTGGCCTCGACCGTGCCGTTCTCGACGAGGTATTCGACGTAGCCGATCTCGCTCAGGCCGCCAAGCATGACGTGGTCGTCGACCGCGGCGAAGGCCGTCGACGGGGACCAGATCTCGACGATCTCGCCGCGCCGGTGGTGGCGGTAGGCGTGCAGGTGGCCGGAGCCGACGGCGCGCAGCTCGACGCCCTCGAACAACGCCAGCAGCCGCTCCCGGTCGGCGGGCGCGAGGTCGAGCTGGTGGTCGATCGGCTCGTCCAGCACCGCCCACACCTGCTTGTGCAGAAAGAGCAGCACGGGTGCGTCGGCGGCCAGGAACAGGTCACGTACTGGCCGGGTGACCCGGGGTGACGGGCGTGGCGATCCGGTCGAGGACGGTCGTGGCGATAGCCGTGTCGACGGCGTCCAGGCCGGTAAGCAGGGCGCCGGGGTTTCGCTCGCCAGCGAGGACGCGGCGCAGCGTGGTCGAGAGGTTGGCCCAGTCGTCGCTTCCGTCGAGCTCGTCGAGCAGGCCGTCGACCTCGGTCGACGTGGGCAGCCCGCCGGCGGCAAGCTCCGCGATGGCGGCGATGACCGGTTCCCATTCCGCGAGGTGCCGGTGGAGATCCGGGCCCGGCTCTGGCTCGGTGGCCAGGGCGCGGGCCGTGGTGATCAGGTTGTGGAGGGCCTGGTCGGCGGTGGGGCGGTCGGTGGTGAGGGTGTCGACGAGGTCGGCCCAGTGGACGCCGTCGACCTGTTCGACGACGGCGGCGATCGTGGTGACGGTGTCGGGTGGAGTGGTGTCGGGGTGGCGGACGAGGTCAGTGGCGAGCATCCGCATCGTGCCGTCGTCGAGGTCGTCAATGCCGGTGAGGTGGTAGAGGAGCGCGGCGGCGAGCCGGTGGGCCACGACGTCGGACCCGCTGCCGGCGGTGTCGGTGAGGTAGTTGGCGAGGTTGTGGTGGGAGGTGGCGACGTCAACCGGGTCGGGCCGGCTGTATTCGAGGCGTAGCGCGATGTGTCCGAGGCGGACCGCCTCGTCGGGCCGGCCACGCTCGGCGGCGAGGTCGGCACGGGCGAAGAATGTCCTACCGAGGTTCGCGAGGTCACCGGCGTCGGTGAAGATCCGCTGGCAGTCGGCCAGCAGCACGTCGGCCTCGTCGTACCGGCCCAGGCGCAGCAGCGGGCCGTAGTCTCCGAACCGGCAGGTCTCGGCAACCTCATACTCACTCGCACCCCGGGTCCGCATGCTCGCGGCCATCCGCGCCGACAGGTCCAGCTGCTGCTCCCAACGGCCCAGAGCCAGGGCTGCGACCGCAGCGATCTGCAGGACCATCTCACGGACACTCCACGGCTCGACCGTGTCGTCCGGGCCGGCCTGGTCGGGCAGGGCGTCGAGCCGGGCCAGCAACGCCTCCGCGTCAGCCAACGCCCCGGCCGCGTCCCCCAGCCTCAGCTGCAGCTGCAACACCTGGCCCTCGTCGTCGGCCTGGGTCCACGGGCCCAACCCACCCGCCGCTGTGTACGCCACCTGCGCTTCGGCAACCGCCAGCGCCTCCCGCAACCGGCCTCGCTGCCGCAACAGACCCACCAGATCGCCACTGGCCGCGGAGGCGACCCGATGATCCCCAGCTGCGACCGCCGCCGCCAACGCACCCCGCAACACCCCCTCCGCCCGTACCGGATCCACCTGCCCCAGCACCCGCCCATACAGCCCCCGGTCCTTCGGCGCGCCAGTCGTCTCGGCCACCTGCGCCAGCAACGGCAACACCCGCCCCACCACCCCAGGACCACCCCCAGACCGCCGAAACGCCTCCTCCAGCAGGCTCGCCGCCAGGTTCAGCTCGCCCAACCGCAGCAGGTACGGCGCCGCCGCCACCCCCGCCCGCACCACCAACCACCCGCGCTCACCACCCCCACCCTCACCAAGACCGACAGCAACCAGCTGGTGCCAGAACGCCGCCAGCTCCACATCCACCGCACGACGCACCTCCGGCGGCGTCAGAACCCGCACCGCCTCCGCCACCCCCGGATGCACCCCGACCCCCACAGACGAGCCGCCATCCGACCCATCCGACAACACGCCCAGCCCACGATCCACCGCCACCAACGCGCCGGCCTCCAACTCGGCCACCACACCAGCCAGCCCGGGCGCCTCCCCTGAGCGGCCCAGCCGCGACCACACATCCGCCCAGTTCGCCTCGATGATTCCCAGCTCCCGGTCGTCGTCTTCCAGACCACACACCAGCTCCACCAGCAGCAGGGCCGGTGGTGAGAGGGCGGCCAGCGACAGGTCCACCCAGTCGGCGAGTGCGGCCAGGAAGCCGCCCGGATCCAGCGCGCTTTCCCCGTCGGTGAAGAAGGCCGCGAGGCCGCGGCCGCCGGTGCTGGCAGCCTCCTCGGCCGCGGCCACCCGGCCCGCGAGCACGGCGCGGCCTTCGTTCGCCGCCGCGTCGGCGAGCTCCAGGAGTTTGGGATGGCCCTGGACGACGTTGAGGGTCCGGGTCAGCAGGGCACGGTCCTCGGCGACCCGGTCGGCGCTCGGCGTCTCGGCACGCCGGCCTGGGCCGGGGCCGCGGTCGGCGCGGAGCGCGCCCGGCTCGTGGTCGTCGGCGTGCAGCAGGGCGCGCAGGCCGGGCAGCTCCCGGGCGAGCAGGGCGGCCTCGGCGAGCGGCAGCGCGTGGACCTGCTCGACGTGGATCGTCGGGTCGAGGCCGGCGGGGCGGATCCGGCTGGTCAGCACGACCCGGGACAGGCCGCGGCGGCCGGTCAGCGCGCCGAGGAGTGCCGGCCAGCGGGGGTCGCGCCAGCGGCCGTCGTCGCCGAGCAGGGTCTCGAGGTTGTCGAGGACGAACAGGATGCTGGTGCGGGCGCAGGTCTCGGCCAGGGTGGGCAGGTAGGCGGTGAGCCGTTCGGCGGTGACGGCCTTGTCGGCGATCGGCAGGCCGAGCTGGGTTTCCAGGGCGGTGGCGAACAGGGGGATGCCCTGGAGGTGGTTGTCGGGCTGGTCGGGGGCTGACCAGTAGACGATCCCGGCGACGTGGTCGGCGTGCTGGTGGGCGAGCTCGAGTGCGCAGGCGGTCTTGCCGGCGCCGGCCATGCCGTGGAAGAGCACCCCGGCCTGGCGGCCGCGGGGAGCGAGGGCGGCGGAGGCGCGGGTCATGGTGGCGACGCGGCCGACGAACCGCTCCGGCTCGGGCGGCAGGTACGCGATCTTCGTGGGCACAGATCCGAGGTCGACGGCACCGGCCGGCGCGCGCAGCCGCAGGTCGGCGGCCGGGCCGAGCAGCACCGGGGTCACCAGGCAGGCCGGCGGGATCGCGGCGGTCGGCGCCGGGCCGGCGGCCTGGGCGACGGCGAGGCCGGTGGCCGTGTCCAGGGTCCTGCCCTTGTCGAGGAGCAGGTCGTAGAGCCGGTCGGTAAGGCGGATGGCGAACTCGTCGCCGACGGGGTAGCGCATCGCCAGCACCGCGCACCCGAGGGCCTCGACCAGGCCCCGCCCCAGCCCTGCGGCGCCGCCGGGCACGGTCGCGCCAGCCCGGTCCGGGCCCGTGGCGCCGTCGCCGTTGGTGGCCTGGGCGTCAACCTGGACGACCTTGGCAGCGTCGGCGGCTTCGGCGGTGGCGCGCTGGTCGAGGTGGTCGGCCTGGTCGTCCAGGCCGAGCCAGCGCAGGACCTGGGCGGCGTCGGCGGCGGCGGACTGGCAGGCGGACAGGACGGCGAGCTTCACCCGGTGGCGGGACGGGCGGAGCATGTCGATCAGGTCGGTAGTCGAGATCGCGTCGGGCTGGCCGTCGTCCGACTCCAGGACCAGCGTGTCGACGGTGCCGTGGCAGGACAGGTGCAGCAGGTCCCAGCCGTCCTCCTCCTCGACCGTCTCGCGCAGCCTGTCGCGGGTGACGCCGTACTGCAGGACCCGCAGCTGGAGGTGGTAGCCGCCGCTGCCGATGAGCCTGCGGACCAGGTCGACGAGTGCCCGCCGCTCCCGCCGCAGCGCCAGTGGGCTGGTGCCGGACGGTTGGGAGAACACGGCGAGGACTCGCAGCGTCGCCCCGACCGGCCTCTTAGTGCCACCGCCGGCCGCCGCGCCTCCGCCGTCACCGAGGACGTAGTCGAACGTGGCATGGTGCCGCGCCAACGACCGGCCAGCGGCGTGCGTGATCTCCCACGGCCAGTCGGGCAGGAAACGCAGCGTCTCGGGGACCGCCACCGTGACGGTCACCGGCGCGCGGTTGAAGATGATCTGGCTGACCCGCTCGCCGAGCGCGTGCTCGGCCGCCCACGCCCCGACCTCGTCGACGATCGCCGTCTCGGCGGTCAGCCGCCGGTCGGGCGCGGCGTTCGCGCGCAGGTAGCGGTCGAGCTGCGCGAACGCCTGGAAGCGCCAGTCCTTCGGGTTCAGCTCGACCTGGTGGTCGGCGACCGGCCTGTCGGTCGCCCCGTCGAGCAGCAGCCATCGCCAGCGCAGCGGCCCGTCGACGTCGACCGCTTGCAGGACCAGCCCGTCATTCACCACCGACGGCACCCCGTTCCGTCGATCTTTCGCTTTCGCCGACTGTAACGAACGAGTGGCCCGTTTCGTCGCTGTCCGCACCAGGCCGGGCGCGTCGCGTCGAATGCCAGCGGAGAGCGCCCGGTGCGCCACTATGTGATGGATCTACTCGTTGGAGTCAGCACACGCGCGGGATCTACGGGGAGTCGCCGTGGCGGTACGACTGATCTTGCGGCCGGTGGACGTGACGGGTCCGAACGGCTGGCGCTGGCTGCTGCTCGAACCGGGCTCGGGGGCGCCGCTCGCCGAGCACCAGGTCACGGTCGACCACGGCCGTTGGCAGACCAGGGCGTTCGCCGAGCTGTTCCACTACCTGGACGTCAACGCCGACCCCGACGACCGCGTCCGTTCCGAGCAGGCGATCACTGGCCTTCTCGGCGCCTGGGCGGCTGAGGAGCTGCTGGGCTCCGACATCTGCGAGGAGATCGCGGCGGCGGTGCCGGTCACCGTCAGCGTCGAGGTGCCTGAAGAGCTGAGCTTCCTGCCGGACTGGCCCTGGGAGCTGGCCTCCGTCGACGGGCAGCCACTCGTCCGGCACGGCGCGACGTTCTGCTACGAGATCGCGGCCCCGTCGGTCGCCGGACGGCCCGGCCGGGCGCCGCGGAAGGACCCGGTGGGGGACACGCTGCGGATCCTCGCGGTGTTCTCCCAGCCCGACGGTACGGGCACCCTTGCGCTGCGGCGGGAGCGACATGCGCTGACCGGGGCGATCCAGGAGCTGACCGGCCGGCAGGGCCGGAAGATCGAGCTGCGGATCCTCCAGTACGGCGCCACCCGCGCGTTGCTCACCGAGACGGTCGAGGAGGGCGCCGGCTGGGACCTGCTGCACCTGTCCTGCCATGGCACCGTCGACACGGTCTTCCTGGAGACCGCCGACGGCCGCCCCGACCCGGTCAGCACCGCCGACCTGATCGACATGCTCCGCCCGTCCCGCCACCGGGTGAAGCTCGCTGTGCTCTCCGCCTGCCAGTCCGCCGCCGCGACCGCCGCCCAGACACTGCGCTGGCTCGGCCTGCCCGAACAGGCCGAACAGCTCGAACAGGCCGAACAGGCGGCGCGGGCGGAGCGGGCAGCACTGCTCGGGCGGCCCGAGCAGGCGCGAACCGCCGTGACGCCGCTGCCTGACGACCTGAGCAGGGCCGCCGCCGGTTCGACCACCCTGGCAGGCGCGGGACTCGCGCGTGCGCTGATGGCTGCGCTCGGCTGCGCGGTGCTCGCGATGCGCTACCCGGTGGGCGACGAGTTCGCGATCCGGCTCGCGGACCGGTTCTACGACCTGCTGCTGCGCGCCGGCACCGCCGTCGACGTGGCCACCGCGCGCGCCATTGCCGACGCCGCCGGTCCGGCCCCCACCCTGACCGCCCCGCCTGCCTCGCTGGTGACCCCGGTCCTCCTCGGCTCCGCCGCCGGCCTGAGGCTGAGCGCCCCGACCGGCCCGGTCGAGCTCGCCGCCACCTCGGCGAAGACCAAGGATCTGCCCGCGGAGCCGCCCCGTTTCGTCGGCCGCGGCGGGGTGCTGACCCGTGCCTTCGCGGCACTCGCCGCCGGCAGCGACCGGGTCGGCGTCCTCCTGCACGGCATGGCCGGCGCCGGCAAGACCGCCTGCGCCCTGGAGCTGGCATACCGGCAGGCCGACGCGTTCGAGCGGGTCGTCTGGTGGAGCGCGCCGCAGCAGCCGGACGACCATCTGCGCGGGCTGCCGGACTTCGCGGTGGCACTCAGCCTCCAGCTCGGCCTGCCGGTCGCCAACGAGGTCGTCGCCGCGGACCGGTTCGAGGCCTTCCTGCCGAGGCTCGCGGCGGCCCTCGCCCAGACCGGTGTGCTCGTCGTCGTCGACAACCTCGAAAGCCTGCTCGGCGACGGTGGCACCTGGCGGGACCCGCGCTGGCCCCGGCTGCTCGCCGCCCTCGCGCCGCCCGGCGGTCAGTCCCGCCTGCTCCTGACCAGCCGGACCGTCCCGGTTCCCGCGCCGGCCGGCGGGCCCGGTGGGAACGGCGCGCGGACCTGGGCGGCGGCCGGCGTGCTGGTCGAGCCGATCCACGCGCTCTCCCTCGCCGAGGCCGCCGTGCTCGCCCGGGAGCTGCCCGGCCTGCGCGCCCTGCTGCACGCCGACGACCACGAGCCCGGCGCCGCCCGCGACCACGGCGAGGCGCGCGCCGCCGGCGCCCGGGCCGACCGGGACCTGGTCCAGCGCGCCCTGCGCGTCGTCCAGGGCCACCCGAAGCTCCTGGAGCTGGCTGACGCGGCAGCCAGGGCGGGCCGTGACGTCCTCGCGACCAGGGTCAGATTGGCCGAGACCGCGGCGGCCACGGGTGCCCGGCCGCTGGCCGCCTTCTTCGACGAGGGCGAGAGCGCCCTGGGCCCGGACGGCTTCCTTACGGCCCTAGCGAGCTGGGTGGACGTGACGGTTGCCGGTCTGTCCGCCTCGGCCCGGCTGCTGATGGAGCTGGTGTGCGGTCTGGAGGACGACGACCGGGAGCTGGGGATCGTCGAGGCGAACTGGGCGGATGTGTGGTCGCGGCTGGGCCGCCCAGGTGAGGCGCCCGCGCTGGCTGGCGTGCTGCCTGAGTTGGAGGCCGGCGCGTTGGTGGCGGTGGATCGTGGCGTGGGCGGGCTGTCGGATGACTCGGAGGACGGTTCGTCGGTGGGGGCTGGGGTGCATCCGGGGGTGGCGGAGGCGGTGCGGGCTGTGACACCGGTGGAGGTGCGTGGCGCGGTGGATGTGGAGTTGGCGGCGTTCTGGCGCCAGGGGGTTGCTGTCGGTCTTGGTGAGGGTGGGGGTGGTGAGCGGGGGTGGTTGGTGGTGCGGGCGGGGGTGGCGGCGGCGCCGTACCTGCTGCGGCTGGGTGAGCTGAATTTGGCGGCGGCCCTGCTGGAGCAGGCGTTTCGGCGGTCTGGGGGTGGTCCTGGGGTGGTGGGGCGGGTGTTGCCGTTGCTGGCGCAGATCGCCGAGGCGACTGGTGCGCCGAAGGACCAGGGGCTGTATGGGCGGGTGCTGGAGCGGGTGGATCCGGTGCGGGCGGAGGGGGTGTTGCGGGGTGCGTTGGCGGCGGCGGTCGCGGCTGGGGATCATCGGGTCGCGGCCGCGGCCAGCGGCGATCTGGCGGATCTGTTGCGGGATCGGGGCCGGTTGCGGGAGGCGCTGGCGGTCGCCGAAGCGAAGGTGGCGTACACGGAGGCGGGTGGGTTGGGCCCGTGGACCCAGGCCGGCGATGAGGGCCGGGTGTTGCAGCTGCGGCTGAGTCTGGGGGACGCGGCCTGGGCGTTGGCCGGCGCGGAGGTGTTGCTGGGCCGGCTCGACGTCCTGCCCGACCGGCCCGGCCAGGACGACACGGCCCAGCCGTGGGGTGTCCGTGAGGTGGTTCTGCATATCGCCGCGAGCGCGGCCCTGGATCTGGGCAGTTGGGAGCAGGGGCTGGATCTGTCTGCGCGGATGGCGGCGAGCATGCGGGCTCGGGGTGCGAGTGAGTACGAGATCGCCGCGACCTGCCGGTTCGCGGACTACAGCCCGCTGCTGCGCCTGGGTCGGTACGACGAGGCTGACGTGCTGTTGGCTGACTGTCAGCGGATCTTCACCGACGCCGGTGACCTCGCGATCCTCGGCCAGACGTTCGGCGCCCGCGCCGACCTCGCCGCCGCGCGCGGCCGGCCCGACGAGGCGGTCCGCCTCGAACACACCGCGCTACGACTCAAGTACAGCCGGCCCGACCCGGACGTCGTCGCCGCCTCCCACCACAACCTCGCCAACTACCTGACCCGCACCGCCGGCAGCGGGTCCGAGGTGGTAGCTCACCGGCTCGCCGCCGCGCTGCTGTACCACCTCACCGGCATCACCAGCACCTCGCAGACCAACACCATGCGGACGCTGGGCGCCGCCCTAGCCCGCTATCCGGACATGACCCCGCCCGACACGGTCGCCGCGGTCGCCGCGGTCGTCGAACAGGTCGACGGCGTCCACTGGGCCGACCTCGTCGACACGCTCACCACCGACCGCCCCACCGCCGACCAGGCCCTCCACAACCTGATCACCACGGCCCGCGCCCTGGCCACCGAGCCAGAGCCGGGCCCGGATCTCCACCGGTACCTCGTGGAATGGGAACCGGTAATCGCCGCCGTTGCCACCGCCGTGACCACGGACCGGCCCATTCCCGCCGAACTCGACGAGCACCTCGACCAGCTCGCCCAAACCGATGACTGGGCGCACCTGGCGGCGGCGCTGCGGCGGGTCCTGGCCGGCGACCGCGTCCGCGAGGCCCTCGCCGCCGCCCTCGACCAGATCGACACCGCGATTCTCACCGAGATCCTGGCCCGCATAGCCGCGCCCGGCCCCCAAGGAGATGACCAAGTCCCCGCACCCTAGAGCCACCAGTCCCGCCCCGGGCGATTCCACCCCCGCCAGCCGCGGGCGCCGGGTGCTGATTGCTGTTTCGGCCCTGCCGTGGTTGCTCCGGCGTCTGGATCACGACCGCCGGAGGGCATCAACAGCGATCAAGCCGCCGTTGCTATCTCCAGTGAGGTGAACGACGGCGGGTTCGCGACCCCGGGAGGCTTGGGGGAGTCGTCGTGCCGGCGGCTTCTCGTGCTGGTGGCCGCGTCGTCCGAGGCGGTGGCGACCAGCTGCAGGCGGGTCGTCGCGTCGGACTGTGCGCTCACCCCGGAAACGCCCACTCCGGAAGCGCCCACCCCGGAAGAAGGTCGCGCGAAGCGCGACACCGGGGGTCCGGGGGTCGCCCCCCGGAGCAATATCGCGACACCGGCGAAGTTGGTCCAAAGGACCAACGAGCAGCGTCGGCGGTAGACCTCGTGGAGCGCCTTTCCAGTGATCAATTTCGGGAGGAACTTGATCGTTTGGTGAACCTGTCGGGTGAGACAGGTATCCCGACTGGCGACCCTCAGACGGCACGCCTCAGCGTATCGACCTGTCGCTGTGGGTGCGGGCGGGGCGTCCTCCCGCCACGGCAGTTCGTGAACCAGGCGCACCAGATGGTGTGGCTCCAGGCGCAGGAGGGCCGAAACTTCAAGAAGTCGGGAGCCGCAGAGGTGCTGGAGCAGCCGTCGAGGCTGGGGTCGCCGGCCTCACGGCATCGCCAGACTGATCTCTAGCCGTGCCTGGCGTCAGCCGGGTCCCATCGAGGGCTCACGTCACCTGCCGCCGGGAGCCGGGCCCCTCATCGGCCCCTACTCCTAGTGGAAAGCGCACGTCCGAACTCAGGTCGAAGCGGGAGCCGCTCGCCGATGCCATCCGGGTGGGTGCCAGCGAAGTCAACCAGCAGGGTGCGGAGGTCAGCGTCCGCAGGGTTATCGGCTGCCTTCCGGACAAGGTACTCGTGCAACCTGGCATGCCTCCACCGCAACCGCAGCTCGCATGCCCCCCAGATCTGCGTGGTGACGAAGACGAGCAGCGCCGCCACCGTACTGCCATGAACGGTCATGATCGTGGCAGTTCCGCCGACTCCAGCGAAGGAGGTGGCCGCCGCGCCGGCGGATCGCGCAAGACCCCTGGGGCGACGCTGACTCGGCGTCCCCTCGGAGGCAGCCATCCGGTCGCCCACCTACCTTGACTCGTTGATCGGGACGCCTGGGTTGCACGCCGAGCCCGGTCGGCTCAGTGCACAAAGTCCACAACGAGAGTAGCATGTGTGTATGAGTGGAGACCAGACTGGGGCCCCAGAGCTGCTGAGCGTGCGGGAGACCGCCCGCCGCCTTGGTGTCCACGAGAACACGATCCGTAACTGGGTGAAACAGGGGCTTCTCCCGACCGCCAAGGTGCCTGGCGCGCGGTTCCACCGCTTCGATGCTCGAGATGTGCAACGTCTTCAGGACCAGCGAGGGGCCTCCGTGTTGTCGGTGGCCCCAGATCGACGGACGCTGGGGCCCGAGCTGGTCGGCGCGAGCCAACTCCACCAGTGGGCGGCTACCCGGGAGGCGCAGGACACGTTCCCGGAGGTGATGCGACGACTGTTCGTCTCTACAACCGGTCTAACCGGGGTTTCAGTTCGTGCCGGCGATGGTGTCTCGGCCGGCGGCTGGGACGGTCACGCCGAGTCGGAAGGAACCTCTTATCTACCTAAGGGATCGCTGTACTTCGAGTTTGGTGTAGGCAGAGATTCCCGAGCAAAAGCAGATGCCGATTACAAGAAGCGACGAGAAGACCCGGCAGGCGCCGTCCCGTCAAAATCGATCTTTATTTTCGCGACACCCAGGCGGTGGCCCGGTGCGGACGAATGGGCAGCTCAGCGGCGTGCTGACCAGTTTTTCCGTGACGTCCGTGTTCTTGACGCTGACGATCTGGAAGGGTGGCTTCAAGCCTCGCCAACCGCTCACTACTGGACCTCCGAGCAACTTGGTCGAAGCCCGCGAGATGGGGAGACCCTCGAACGGTGGTGGAATCGCTTTCAGGTTCGTACAGATCCCGCGCTTCGCGCCGAGTTGTTTCGCAGCGGTCGGGATAAGCAGTGTCAGCAGCTAAGTGATCTTCTCAATGGGGATGCGACCGTCACTACAGTACAAGCGGGGTCGCGGGATGAGGCCGTCGCCTTCCTGTATTCGGTCATCGGACCAACGCATGGGACTTCCGGGCTCGTCGATCAAGCACTCGTCATATCCTCGGCCGACGTCTGGAATCGTGTTAGCTCGCAACCCGGTCGAATACTGCTCGTTCCTCTGTTCAACGATCCTGAAATTTTTTCCGCTCGCAGCCACCACATCATCCTGCCTGCCGGTCCGGATGAAATCGTACGAGCCTCAGCGATCATCCTTCCTCCACCCGAACGAAGAGGCGCCGCCAACTCGCTGAAGGCGTCGGGGATACCTGACGACCGCGCCGATCGACTGGCTGCTTTGGCCCGCCGCAGCCTCCCGGCACTGATGCGCACCCTGGCCCGTGACCCGAGAGTATTGCGCCCCTCGTGGGCACGCTCCCCGGCCGCCGCGATCATAGCGCCGCTCGTGCTAGCAGGCGCGTGGAGCGACATTCCTGAAGATAAGAAGATAATTAGCCTTCTCGCGGATGTTCCGTGGGACGACGTGGAGGCAGTACTGCTGCAAGGACTCAAGACAGATGATCCGCCGTTCGTTCGTTCAGGTGGTAAGTGGCATCTCACCTCGGCGGAAGAGGCTTTCCTGGTCCTCCACGACAGTCTGAGGTTGGCGGACCTTGACCGCTGGCACCGGATTGCTGGAGCAGTCCTCCTGTCTGCCGACCCGACATTTGATCACGCCGAACTAATCTCAGGGGGCTCCGAGGGGATAGACGGATCTACTTCAGCCGTTCTCCGAAAGGGACTAGCGCAAGGTGCCGCCCTGCTTAGCTCTCTGGGAAATGAACTACTCGGCGACGGAGTGAGCGGATCCGACCAAGCGCGACGCTTGGTACAAAAAGTTCTCAGGCGTGCCAACACCGATACCACGGCGCATGTATGGCGGTCGCTGGCAGACGTACTGCCATTGCTTGCGGAGGCTGCTCCAAACTGCTTCTTGGAAGCTGTCGACGAGGACCTTTCTCGCCCTGAACCGATTCTCACCCTTATGTTTCAGGACAATGATCAAGGGTCTGGCGCCTACGGATCTTCGTCGCATACTGGACTATTGTGGGCACTTGAAACTCTATGTTGGTCCAAAGATCTTGTCGCCGAGGCGTCGTACATGCTCGCGCGCCTCCACACTGTCGATCCCGGTGGACGCCTGTCGAACAGGCCCCTCACAAGCCTGCAAGAAGTACTTGCCGGCTGGGTTCACAACACGGCCGCCCCCGTCGAAACGAAGATAGGCATAATCGATTATCTGCGGCGCCGGCTACCTGATGTGGGTTGGAAGGTGATTCTCGGCGTGTGGCCGAGCAGTCACGCCATCTCGCATCCACCGCATGATCCACGGTTCCATGACTGGAAACCCGACGAAGCTGCGGTCCTCATCCCGGAGTGGATTGACTACATCGGAAGACTCGTGCGGATCGCCATCGACTCAGCTGACACTGATCCGCAACGGTGGGCCGACCTGGGGGTTCGTCTAGGACCACTTCCTCCAGCAGAGCGAAAGCGACTGATCGATGGGCTCGACCTCTTCAGCGAGATTGCGGAACTGGACTCGGATCAGCGCCTTCTATTGTGGGAACCAATCTACAAGGAGGTCAGCCGGAATCGCGCGTTCCGGACTGCGGCGTGGGCGATGGATGGCGACAGTCTTGCCCGTTTGGAAATAGTCGCCGAACGACTTAAGCCCACGACGAATGCGCAGCGGTATGCTTATCTTTTCGAGTGGCATCCGGATTTGCCTGAGATTGATCTTATGAATCACGAAGAATATGCCGCAGAAGTCCTCAGATTGCGGACGCAAGCTGTGACCGAGATACTCGCCGAAGGGTCGATTGATGGTCTGCAACGGTTGGCGGAGAAGAGCATTGCATCAGGCCAACTAGGATGGGTTGTCGGAGCTGTAGTTTCTGAAAATCTCACGCCGGCACTTCTTTCTTGGCTCGATTCCGAGAATCTAAGAATCAGGAACACTGCGGCGGCTTGGGCCGAACGTAAGCTATCGGACCACGGTATCCGATGGCTTCATGAGACGCTTCGGCGTCCGGAGGCCGCCCATCCTGCTCGGCGAGAGGCAATTGCTCTAAGTGTGCCCGCTCGTCCTGAATATTGGGACGCGCTGAACGACATCGATCCAGAGCTCATAAATACGTACTGGAAAAATACGTCGGCGAGATTTATTTCGGCCGTCGACATTGACCGTGCGGCACGAGAACTTCTTAGCCACGGGCGAGCTTGGGCCGCTGTACAGTTGATAGCAAGTCCCGGAGTTCTAGGGGGAGAGGGGGAATCGTTCTGTTCGCCAGCGCTTGTGGCCGCAGTACTCGACAAGGCGATAGTTACCGATCCAGCGGGTACTCAGCCGTCGTCGCTTGCATACGAAGTTGGACGTCTTCTTGACTACTTGGAAAGAGAGAATGTCGAATTTCAATTGCGAATGCGATACGAGTTCGCGCTCTTTCGATTTCTTGAAGATCAACGGGAACCACGAGCTTTGTTTAAGGCGCTTGACGGCGACCCGAGTTTTTTCGTCGACCTTATTTCTAGAATCTACCGTGGAAGAAATGAGGTGCGACGCCAGCTTAGCGAGCACGATGAGGCGATTGCTCGTCATGCATGGTGGATCATTAAGAACTGGCGTAATCTCCCGGGGCGCCGTGATGACGATACGGTTGATGCGGAACACCTCAACCGCTGGGTGCGCGAGGCTCGGCTCGCGCTTGCAGAGGCTGATCGGGCTGACGTGGGCGACGAACAGATAGGCGAAGTCCTTGCGGCGAGTCCAGCTGGCGCTGATGGTATCTGGCCTGCCGAACCTGTCCGGGAACTTCTGGAGGTAATCGGTAGCCCATCCATGCAGAACGGACTGCATATCGGGGTGATGAATGACAGAGGCGTCACTACACGTGGGGTTTACGACGGAGGTGAACAGGAGCGAGTCCTCGCGAGCCGCTACCGCGAATGGGCGTCTTTGGCGAAGATTAACTGGCCTCGGACGGCTCGTATCCTACAAAATATTTCGGAAGACTACGAACGACAGGCTCAGCAAGAGGACAGGCAAGCGCGATTTTGGGCTGACTCGGACTAGGCTAAGGTCAAGTGTTAATGGATGTGGCCGTGCCGCCCTCAACCCGGTAAAACACCTTGCCCTCATGCACCCGAGTACCCAAGGCGTCATAGAATGCCTGCGCTGCCGTGTTTTCCAGATCGGTCGTCCACTCGAACCGGCTGCACCCCTGCTCGGTGGCCATGGCCTGAAGCCGCTCCATGAGCAGCCGCCCCACACCGTGCCTCCGGGCGTCCGCGGACACGTACAGCTCCTTGAGAAACAGCGAGTGAGTGACTCCGGCAGCAGGCCACAAGTAGGAGTACGAAGCCATGCCGACCAGTCGGCCCTTGTCCCGGGCCAGCAAGACGTAGGCCACAGGGACCGGGCCGAAGAGAAGCCGCCGGATCTGGGCGAGACGCTCGGCAGGCTGCTCGGTGGGCGGCGCGCCGTAGAAGGAGTCCAGCTCGGCCATGAGGGCGGCCAGGTCTTCGGCGTCGTCCTGGCTGGCAGGCTGTACCGAAATCGTCACCCGCGAGAGTTTAGGCCCCGCCTCCGACAGATCCGGCAGGCAGTTCGAGCACTTCGTACAACTGCCGGACAGCAGGCAGCGTCCGGTGATGGCGGGCGGTGGCCTGGGCCAGGCCCCGAGCCCGCTGGAGGATGAGCCCGTCCCGCCGCCCCGGTGGCAGTTCCAGAAGGGTCCGCGCGACGCGGGCGGCCCCTTCGGCGACCTCGCCGTCATGGATGAGGCAATCGGCCCGGTCCAACTGGATGAGGGTGCGGTCCATGTAGTCGCTGGCCGGGTACAGGGTCAAGGCCCGATCGGTGGCCTCCCAGACCCGGCTTCGGTCGTGGAGATGGGTCAGGGCGTTGCCCTCGTGGAAGCGGAGTTGGGCTTCGTTGTAGCCGAAGGCGGACTCCGTCACGTCTTCTGTAGCCAGGCTGCTCAGGATGGCTTCGGCCCGGCGCAGGGCCGCGTCGGTTTCGGCTTGCTGCCCGAGGACTGCATGGGCGCGGGCCTGGAGCGCGGCGGCCAATACAGCCCCCACGCAGGGCGTTTGGCCCGCAAGGGCCTGGGCTTCCTTCGCCGCCGCGATGGCCTCAGGCACGGAGCCGCCGTAGTAATAGGTGTAAGCGTCCTGGGCCCGAACCCACGACGCCACCGCCGGATCTCCGGCTTCCCCGGCGGCCAACCGTGCCGTCCGGCCCCAGGCCCGGGCGGGGCCGCGCTGTCCCATCTTGATGAGCGACAAGCTGATGAGCCCGGCCAACTGCGCCGTGATGCGGGTGAGTTGCCTCGTCGTGCTGGACGGCTGGCGGGTTGACAAGGCGTGTTGCACTTCGGCGAAGTCGGCGGCCAAGTCGTCCAGCTGCACGGCGGCGGGCAGGTACCGCGTCGCCCGCCCGTGCCCGGCAACGAGCTGCTCCCAGTCATCGAGCGTGGCCGCGGCCGGTGCGCCGGTGGTGAGGTGGCCCTCGGCCTGGCGGCGCAGCTGCTCCAACTGGTCTACGGGACCGGCGAGCGTGACGCCCCCTGGCTGTGGCGGCAGCTTGAACCACAGCAACGCTTCGGGGATGCGCAGGGCCCGCGCCCAGCGGATGAGCCGCACCAGATCGGTGACGGGTTCGCCGGACTCGATGCGGGACAGCTGGGCCTGGGTCAGGCCCATCCAGCCCGCCACGATCTCCTGGGACAGGGGCGGGCTGTGGAAGGGGTGGGTGCGGTAAGCGGTGATCACCCGGCCCATGTGCCAAGCCGCGAGGGCGTCCCGCAGCTGGTCCGTCTCCCAGAACTGGGCGGGAACTTCCGGAGCCGCAGCCACCAGCTCCCGGGCCTGGCGGGCGCAAGCGGCGCATTGGGAGCCGGAGTTATCGCGGGCCAAGCGCGTGCCGCAGCGGCAGTACCGGCGGGAGGGTTCGCCCTCGTCCACCATGGCGCCCCCATTTCGCGCGAGACCAGATCATCCGGCCGGTTCCGCAGTCTAACCATCACGGTACGTGGTGGCGATTCCCCCATACGTCCGGCGCATGATCCACATTCCCGGAACGTCTTGGCCGGGCCGGGTGGGTGCGCGAGTGTCCGGCCAGGCCCCGGGGCCGGGTGCGAGAAACCGTCGCCTGGCATATCCGCCCGGCCCCGGGTGCCCGCCACACGGGGCGAAGGCGAATGGCAGGAGGCAGGCAGTGGGTGGCTGGATCAGCGGGGCCTGTCCGGGAGAGCCACCGGAGCACGACAACTTGCCCTTACGCCTCCTCCAGATGGAGTGCCGGGTCGTGGTGGCGCAGATGGAGGAGTTGGAAGTCAATCTGGTCCGGCACCAGGACCGGCTGCCAGCGGAACCACTGGAATACGCCGCGCTGCTGGAGCGGACTGAAACCGTCACCGAGGAGGCCCGGTGGATCGAGACGCAGCTGGCGAAGCTGGCCGGGAGGGAACAGCGGCGAGCGTCCGGCCGGAACCAGTCCGACGCATCCGGCCCTACGCCGTCCTGAACGGCTACGGGGAGCAGCTTGCCACCTTCACCGACTGGAGCGAGGCCCATGCCTGGGCGCATCTGGCGGCCGAGAAGCCGGACGCCGTTCTCCCGCTCGAAGTCGAGGACCGATCCCAGCGGATTACGCGACGGATTGGGCAGGGCACCTGCGAGCTGATCGCCTGGACGATTTTCACCAAGATCGGTGGCTGTGAGCCGGTGGAAGATCCGGCCTTTCCCATCTGTGAGCCGGGAGAGGCTGGCCCTACGGCCGCTATGACTCCTTGAGCAGGTCCAACGGATCAACGTGGAGGGCGGCCGCCAGCCGTTCCAGGGACCGCAGCGTCAGGTTGCGCTCGCCGCGCTCAAGGCCGCCCATGTAAGTGCGGTGGACGCCGACGACATCGGCGAAGGCTTCCTGGCTGAGGCCGCGTCCCTCGCGGTAGCGGCGCAGATTGCGCCCCACGATGCGCTGCAGGTCGCCCTCCATGACAGACCTGACGGTGCCCGGCCTGCTACTTGTAGGTCTACAGACTTATGAGTAGCATCGGGCCTGTCAGACAAATCCCGCGAGAAGAAAGGAGGTGGGAACATGACCGGCGGCGAGGGTAGCTGATGCACCGGGGGCAAGCGCCCCCGCAAAGCTCCGGAGGTTATCGGCATATGGCCGAGGCTCCGGAGCTTTGTGCTGCGCCCGAGGTACTCGCCGCCAGTGATCACAAAGTGTTACAATAATCGCGAAACACCATGGCAAACTTGCACGAAGACTATGACAAGCTCCAAACCGCCTTCATCGGCCTCGTGGTTGCCGTGCTCGGGGTCGGGTTGCTGGTGCTCGCCAAGAACTTGCATCTTTTTCCGAAGCTCGCCTGGCTCTCATTCTTCCCCGTGAGCGAGATCGGCGGCATCCTGTTTTCCTTCGGCCTGCTCGGGATCGGCCTGGACTACTTTCAGCGGAAGCAGGCGGGCCGCCTCCAGACAGAGCAACTACGGCAGGTCATCACGGAGGAAGCGCCCGCTCTGCGGGATGCCGTCATCCGCGGGTTCGCCTTCGATCAAGCAGACCTGGCGCGGGTGGCCACGCCCGAGATGCTGGACGAGATTTTGCGCAACAGCCTGGCGCTGCGTCTCGGCGACGCCACCTTCGCCCGCGAGCTGTACGACGACATCCGGGACCAGGCCATCGCCGCCACGGAGCGGTGGCACGACGCCCGGGTGGAGCTCACGCTGTCGCCTCTAACCATGGTTAGAGGCACTCCCGGAGGGAGTGCCTCTGCCGCTACCCGCACTCCGATGTTCGCCCTGACTGCCCGGTGGGAGTACACGACTATCCCGGCCAGCTCCATGCGCCGCTTCGTCTGCGTCTCCGACCGTCAGGAGTACCGGGACCTGAGCCAGGAGGCCGGGCCAACCTCGGCCTGGTGGTTCCGGGCCGTGGACGATCTCGACGGCGGCTCCCCGGAAGCCTTCGAGCTGGTCCAGTTCACGGTGGATGGCCAGGAGCGGCGCATCCGCCGTAGCTCCCGCGACGGGAGCCAGACCTACAGCGTCTCCGTCGGCAAGGCCGCCGTTGAGGCGGGTGAGCCGGTGGTGATCTCTTACACCTACCGGACGTTGGTACGCCAGGACGGAAGACTGATCAAAATTGATGTGGAAAAGCCCACCAGAGGGCTAACGGTCCAGCTGGACTACCGCGACGCGGATGTTCGGGACGTGCGGCTCCTCGACTTCTTCGCCAGTAGCAACCACGCCCGCATCAGCGAGGCGCCGGAGTCGGTGCCGGAGCAGGCGATCCGGGCCGAGTTCGACGGGTGGGTGTTGCCACGGTCAGGGGTGGTTCTGGCGTGGGAGCTAGAGAAATCCGAAAAATTGCAATAAGACACCCCAACCGCTCGACCGTTTCCGAAGGCTACCGTCGAGCTGTGGGGGAGGCTTAGCTAGCCTCTCCGATCTTCAACTTATTAGTTTACGTCACCCATTTTGAGATCCTCTTTAATTTTCAGATTATATCAAAACCTCCACGAAATGCCAGAGATGTTCCCTCGCTCGACTGGCTCACAAAGCGCATGTTCTACATATCCGGAGGTGTCGACCTCTAGAGGCTGTCCATTTTCTGGCCCTGTCGAGAATAGACCCGCTTTTACGTTATTAAAACACCAAATGCTCGCCGGGATCTTGCTGGGGTGGAACTGAAGCCTAAAAACCTCCTCTTCGACTCGCTGCTCCTCGGCACTCGTAAATACCAGCGGCTTGGAGGGGGCTGTAAGGTTGTATCTGAGACGGAACCCAAGAGGGTGACTTTCGCCCTTCTTGAGTTCGCGAGGAAGTTCAATAGGTATAGCCCAGTTTTGGACGCCGTCGAATTGAACATCAATCAAGCGGCCGCGCTTTATAGGGCCGTCGACTTCTACTGTGTTTCTCACGCAGTCGCCCAGATACACCAAGGTCTTCGTAACTATGCGGATTCCGTCGCGGGTTGCCTTGGCGGTTGCGCTGTAGTCAATGATACTGAGCCAACCGTTCTCGTCGTAGTAAGAAGTAAATTCATTGCCTCGCCAGACATAACCGCGGTCTTCGTTCATCACTGGCTCTCTTAGTGCTCTGGCTAGTCGATCCGCTAGCGCCGGAATTACCGTCTCATTTTCCCAGTCAATGATGGTCTCAATGCTCATACCGATACGCCTCGCCAAGACGTCTCGACGAGGCATCAAATCACCGTGGGCTGCCCACTCCTCAAGTCCCATACAGCACATGGCGACTTCTGACCTGGGCACATTCTTTACTCCTACAGTGCCCTCTAGGCTCCGGGCAACCTTGGTGAGAATCTGCTGAAACTCGCGAGCCTGAGCATCAAGGGAGCCCTCCAGTTGGCCTAGCTCCAAGAGCGGTTGCCGGTACTGCCCCGACCTGCCGGTGGGCATCTTCTGCCGCCCGATGCGTTCTACCGTTGCTCCGGCGCGCTGCCGCAGAGATGTCAGCGCACTCGTGAGCTGGGCCGCTAGCCGATGGATCTCATCTTCAGTCGCGCGTTGCATGCGGTGATCCTATCGGTGCTGCCTCGATCCGGATAGACCGATTAATTGGTAGCCCGCTTCAGGGGCCTGACTACCAATTGGTAGTCAGGCACTCCGTTAATCGTACTCGCCCCCGCTGTTTGGCCCATCCTGACCTTAGGCCACCTGCAGATCGGTGTGTTGGCATGAGAGACAGTTTGTTAACTTGAAGTCTCGTTGCGAGTATCTGCCAAAAGATCCGCGAGTTTAGCATTCAATTTTCAATGACGTGCTCCGACGATTTGGTGCATGGAAACGATGCTGGTCCTCGGTCTGGCCGTTGTCATCGCGGCCGTCGCAACTGGGCTCAGTCTTGTCTGCTACCTGAACGGCCTGCAGAGCGCCGCAGACACGCAGCGACTTCGCACCGTGCAACAGGAGCAGAGACAACGGTCGAGAACGGATGCCCCGAACCCCCAAAGCGAGGTATTGCCAGATGAACGATCTTGAACTCTACCGCGCCACCGGCCTCGACCGCTTCACCACCCAAGGCCGCACTGTCGCCCGCCGCCTGCGGGAGGTGGACGGCGAGGCCGTCATCCGTGCCCGGGCCGTGGCACGGGCGGAAGACCTCGCCCTCCTGCAGGCACAACTACGGGCGGCTGGTGGCGGGCAGCTGTACCGCGCGATTGCCCGGCAGGTCGTGCAGACGGATGCCCTCATCTCCGCAGTCTCGGAGGGCAAGCCAGGAGTGGAGCTGAACCTCAGGAAGATGGAGGAGATCCTCCACCTGGGCCTGACCGACCTCCTCGCCGGTTATATGACGAGGGGTTGACGTGGCCACCGACAAGGAGATCAAACTAGCTCGGCTGCGGGCTTGTGCCAAGTCGATACGTGCAGAGCACGAAGCTCATGCGCAATGGATGTTGCATACCTGGCCGGACCTCGCGCCTGCGGTAATCGCACTGCAAGCCGAGGCGGAGGCCGTGTTGGAGGAAATCATCCAGGAGTTCGAGAACGGGTGATCAGCACCATCATCGAAATCCTGGCCTACGCCTACTTCCTCGGCCTGGCAGCCTGGATGGCCCCCAAAGCTTGGCGTGAGATCCGGCGAAAGAGGCCATGATCCACACGCTTCTGAACACCTGGCCCGGCTACCTCATCCTCACCTGCGCAGGTTTCGGCGCCGCGTTCATCCTGGCGCTTGCCTGGCTCCTGCTCGTCGAGGAGCTACCTCGGCTGCGGGTTCGCCTACGTGAGGCGGTGTCGTACCGCCTCCATCTTCTCCTCATCCTCGCACTCTCCCGACTCCTCAAACTGGAGGTAGCCCGTGAAATCTCTAAAGATGCCAAGCGGCGCGACCGGTAAGGGCCTGGCGGCAGGCCTGGCCGGAGCCGCCGGCGTGCTCCTGGTGATCAAGCTGGCCTGGTGGGTGCTTGCGCCCATGCAGCCGGTGCTGCTCGCCTTCGTCATCGGCCATGCCGTGGTGAAGCTCTACACCGCCGCGGCCAAGGCCCGGGCCCGGGTGCTTCACGCGCAGATAGAGGCCAGGCGGGGGCGTCGTGACCGAGACTGACCGGCCCGAGCCGCCGGAAGACGATGACCTGAGGCCGGATGACAGCGGCGACGCCCCCGGCCGCCGGTTCGTAGGTTCGGCTCTCGCTCACGCCGTGCGGGCGGGCTGGTGCTGTTCGCGCTGCGGCGGCGGCTTCTGCCTGCATGTTTCGCCGTCCCGGTGCCCCTCATGCGGGGCGCGGTCCGGCCGCCGCCGGAAGCGCCCACCCGAGGAGCCGGAGGCGTGAGAAAGAAGCTCGGCGAGACGCTGGGTTTGGTTGTGGCGGTCTGCGTCGGGGTGAAGGTGGCGGCCGGGTTTGTCTCGGCCGCCCTGCCCGCCCTGGTACCCGTCTTCATCATGGTCCTGGTGGCCGTCATCATCCTACGCTGGCGTTCTCACCTGTGAGTTGTTCCAGGTGTTCGTATTTCGTTCGTACTCATTTTTGGCACTTTACCTGCGGAAGTGCTAGCGGTAGCAGGCTATAACTATTCGCGTAGCACGTCCGCACCCGAACTCGCCAGGAGGTGTCTTTCGTGCGGCCAAATTCCGGGGGGACAGTAGGCAAGTAATCATGCAAGGAGGGTGTGTATGAGTCGTCGTATTCGCATTACGGGGGTGCCCCGCGAGAAACCACAAATTGGCCTGTACGTACTGGCGCTTATAGAGCTGGCCCGGCAGCAGCAGGTACGGGCCAAGGAGGGGCGGGCAGCAGAAACGCAGGAAGCCCAGGCCCAGGAGAAGGAGGCCCGGGATGAGCAGTGATCTTCTGTTCTGGACCTGCCTGGTCGTCTGCGGCCTGCTCACCTCGGCTATGGCGGGGATCGTGGCCCTGCGGGCACGGGAAGAGGCCCGCTGGCGGCGGGACCTGGCGGTTTTCGCCCTGCGTTTTCCCCGAGGTATGGAGCCGATGGCGGTGACCGCGATGCTCACCGGCCTGTCGGGGCTGGCCGCGCCCTGGTGGCGGCGGGCCTGGGCCGTGCGCGGGGTGGTGATCGAGGTATCGGCCACCGCCGCCGGGATCGCCCATCACCTGCTGGTGCCACGGGTGGACACGGCCGTGGTGCTGTCCGCCATCCGGGCCGCCCTTCCGGACGTGGCCGTCACCGAGGACCCCGCTTACAAGACTCCGACGGCCACGGCCGCCGTGAGCCTTGGCCTGTCCACCCTGCGCCGCCCCCTGGATACGAGCCGCCCCGAAGTGGTGTCGACGGCGCTGCTGGCGAGCCTCCAACCGCTGGCCGCTGGGGAACGGCTCGTCATGCAGTGGGCCCTGATGCCCGCCCGGCCAACACGGCCGGTGGCCGACAGCACGGGGCCGGGGTCCGCTGGGTTCATCGGGCAGGTGATGGAGCGGCTGGTGTCCGGGCCGAGGCTCGACGCGGCTGCCGCCAAGGACCTGCGGGCCAAGCAGTCCGGGGCCATGTGGGTGGCTGCCGGGCGGATTGGAGCCACGGCCCGGACGCAGGCACGGGCGGGGCAATTGCTCGGCAGGGTGAACGCCGCCATGCACACGGCCCACGCCCCTGGGGTGAGCTTCTACCGTCGTCGCCTCGGGCGGGGCCGGGTGGCCGCAGACTTGGCCGCCCACCGCCTGCCGGTGGTGACGTTCCCGCTGGTGCTGAACGTCTCGGAGCTCGCGGCGCTCGTGGCCTTCCCCTTGGGCTCCGTGATGCTGCCGGGTCTACGGCTGGGCGGAACCCGGCAGCTGGCACCGTCCTCCGACATCCCCATGGGGCCGCGGGTGCTGGCCCGGTCAACCTTCCCGGGCGCGGAGCGACCCTTGGGGCTGTCGGTGACGGACTCGCTTCGCCACCTGCATCTGATAGGCCCGACTGGATCAGGCAAGTCGTCCTTGATCACGAACCTCGTGACCCAGGACATGAAGGCCGGGCGCGGCGTGGTGGTCCTTGATCCCAAGGGCGACCTCGTGGCGGACGTCCTCGACCGCGTACCCGAAAACCGCCGGGATGACGTCGTGATCTTGGACCCGGCGGACGAGGCCCGTCCCGTAGGGCTGAACCTGCTGTCCGGCAGCCACCGTGCTCCGGAGCTGGCCGCTGATCAGATCGTCGGCATCTTCCACCAGCTGTACAAGGCATTCTGGGGTCCGCGCACCGACGACATCCTGCGCTCCGCGCTGCTCACCTTGGCGGCCGAACCCGGCATGACGCTGACCGAGGTGCCGCTGATCCTCACCGACGCCGGATTCCGGCGGCGGCTCGTGGCCAAGGTGGATGACCCGGTAGCCCTCGGCCCCTTCTGGGCCGCCTACGAGGCCATGAGCGACGCAGAACGTGCCCAGGCCATCGGCCCCGTGATGAACAAGTTGCGGGCCTTCCTCCTGCGCCGCCGGGTGCGCAACGTCCTGGGCCAGGCCACGCCCCGGCTGGATCTGGCCGACGCCTTGGCCCGTCGCCGCATCGTGCTCGTGCCCCTGACCAAGGGCGTCTTGGGCGAGGAAGCGGCGGCGTTAGTCGGGTCCTTGGTGGTTGCCCGCGTCTGGCAGGCCACGCTTGGCCGCAGTGCGATTGCGGCGGAGCAGCGGCCCACCACCTTCCTCTACGCCGACGAGTTCCAGGACTTCATCAACATGCCCCAGAACTTCGGCGACATCTTGGCGCAGGCTCGCGGCTTGGGGTTGGGCATGACCTTGGCCCATCAGCACCTCGGCCAGCTTCCGAATGATCTCCGGGAAGCAGTCCTGGCCAACGCCCGCTCCCGGGTGATCTTCCAGACCTCGGCCTCGGACGCGGGGCGGCTCGCCAAGGAGCTGTCGCCCCATCTGGGGGCGTCGGACCTGCAAGGGCTGGGCGCGTACGAGGTGGTGGTGTCGCTGTCGGCGGGCTCGCGGGTGGCTCCACCCGCTACCGGCGCGACGTTGCCGCCGCCTCCGCCCACGGGCCAGGCGGCCGCCCTGGTACGGGCAGCTTCGCGGCAGCGCTGGGGCCAGGACCGGGAACCCGTTGAAGCCGCCATTCGGGCTCGGCATGAAGGCCGCCGTCCTGCCGGACGGGTTGGCCGCCGGGAGGTGTCCGAATGAGCCGGGGACTTCCGGCCGCTGTGCCGGTCGCGTCGAGTTGGCTGCCACGTTTGCCGTGGCCGGGCGCGGTGTCCCGGCCAAATGTGCAGACGACTCCCCAGCTCCTTCGTGAGGTGCATTCATGAGCCGGGGCTACGTCACCGCACGGCAGGTGGCGGCTCTGGCCGCAACCATCACGCTCCGGGAGCGGGAGATTCTTTCAACCGTGGCGGTGGTGCGCGTAGCCACCGGGGCGCAGTTGGTCCGGCTGCACCTGGGCGGCGTCTCGGCGCGGCAGGCCCGTGGCGTCCTGGCCTCGATGGTGGCTCGGCGGCTGGTGGGGCGGCTGCCCCGGCGGATTGGCGGGGTGCGGGCCGGCTCGGCGGGGTTTGTCTACACGCTCGACGTGGCGGGCCTGCGACTGATGGCCCCGGAGCGGCAACGTTGGCAGCGGCCGTGGCCGGTGGGGACGCCCTTCCTGGCGCACTCCTTGGCCGTGACGGAGCTGTTCGTCTCGCTGCGCGAAGCCGAAACCGCCGGGCTCGTCGTGGTAGCTGGCTTCCAGGCGGAACCGGCCAGCTGGCGCAGCTTCCCCGGTGTCGGCGGCGGGCGGATGGTGCTGAAACCGGACGCCCGGGTCGCCTTGAAGCTCGGCCGCTACGAAGACACCTGGATGGTGGAGGTGGACCGCGCCACGGAGTCCATGCCGACCATCCGCCGCAAGTGCGAGGTCTACATCCGCTACTGGCAGTCCGGCCGGGAGGGCGAGGTCTTCCCCCGGGTGCTGTGGCTGGTGCCGGACGAAGCCCGCCGCGATCAACTCCTAGCCGTCCTGAGCCGCCTCCCCGCGGACACCTGGCAGCTGTTCACCGTCGCCACCTTCAGCGAGGCCATACCCCGCCTGATCCAGGGGGCAGGCGTATGACGGAGCTACCCCGCAACACCATCCTGGCGGGCGACGCCGCTACCCGCTTGAGCGAACTGCCTACAGCCTCGGTGGACTCCGTGATCACTTCGCCTCCGTATTTCGCGCTGCGGGATTACGGCGTCGATGATCAGCTGGGCCTGGAGGCCACGGTGGACGACTGGGTAGCAGACCTGCTGCCGGTCTTCCGCCAACTGGCGCGGGTCATCAAGCCCACAGGCAGCGTCTGGCTGAACCTGGGCGACAGCTTCAGCCGCCACGCCAAGTACGGCGCGCCGCCCAAGGGCTTGCTGCTGGCACCGGAACGGCTGGTCCTGGCGCTGGCGGCAGACGGGTGGTTGATCCGAAATAAGGTGATTTGGAGCAAGACCAACCCCATGCCGTCGTCGATCTCGGACCGCCTGACCTTGACCTACGAGGTGGTCTTCTACCTCACCCGCAGTCCCAGATATTGGTACAACCTGGATGCCATCCGGGAGCCACACCGCTCCGGCGGCGGCAAGGCCGCGGCCAAGGCCGACTACGCCAAGCCGACGTACCGGGGGCCGCTGGCCGCCTCCAACGAGGGCCTGCGACGGGAGCGTCCGCCGGGGCAACCGGGCCATCCGCTCGGAAAGAACCCTGGGGACGTTTGGCAGCTGGCAGCGGCCAACTTCCGGGGATCGCACTTCGCAACGTTCCCGCCGGGTCTGGTCCGCCGTCCGCTCCTCGCAACCTGTCCAGAGGCGGTCTGTACGGCCTGCGGCCAGGGCTGGAAACGGCGCTACACCGTGCGGCATATGTGGAACGCGAAAGATCAGGAAGCCACAACGACCCGTGAGGCCGGTGACTTCATCCGGTGCGACTGCGAGGCCCCGACCGTCCCGGGCGTCGCCCTTGATCCATTTTTTGGAACCGGGACCGTAGGGGTGGTGGCCTGCCAAAACGGTCGTGATTGGCTCGGCATCGAGCTGAACCCGGAGTACGTGAAGCTGGCCGAAGATCGGATATCGAAGACCTGCGGGCCGCCCGGAGAGGCGACGGTCTGCCCCGTTTGACACCTCGCCGGTGTCGTGCGGCCGAAGTCCTCATCCAAAGGGATGAGCGGCCGCACCCGCACCGAGGAGGTTTCCGTCATGACGGAGCCATCAGGCAAGTCCGGGGCCTACAAGACCCTGGCAGTCCGGCTGCCGAATGCCCTGCATTCGCAGCTGGAGCTGATCGTCCGGGTGGACGACTCCACCATGGGGGCGGCCCTCCTGGCCGCCGCCGAGTTCTACGTCGAGGCCAAGCGCTCCGCGCCGGACTTCGCCGAGAAGGCGCAGGCCGTTATTGCCGAAGCCGAGGTCCAAGCCGCGGCCGCCCGCCAGGCGGTTGAAGCCCTGCTGAGGCCCGCCGCCGAAACGCCGGTGCCTGGCGAGAGCCCTGTCAAGCCTGGAACGCGGGGCGCCAAGTGAGGTAGCCAAACAGCTACATCCAATCGGCCGGAGGGGTGCGCGAACGCGCATCTCTCCGGCCATCAACCTGCCAGTTTTTGCCTGTGCAAAGCTAAAAAACGGGCGTTCGTGTGGGTCCAAATTCCTGGAAGAATGACGGGTATTTTGGGCCGGAAATGAAATAGAATGGGCTGGGTCGCACAATGATTTTTGAAGAACGGGAGGTCACTTATGGAAAAGCTATCATCAAATGTCGAACAGGCTTCGCAGAAGAAGGCCGTCATCTACCTGCGGGTAGGGCGTACGCCGGGGTGGGAAGCCGCCATCGACCGCCAGCGCCAGGAGTGCGAGGACCTCGCCAGCCAGCTGGGTGCGCAGGTCACCGGCGTCTACGCCGATCACGGTGGCTCCGGCAGGTTCGGCGACCGGCCGGGCCTACAGAAGCTGCTGGGCGACCTGAGACGAAGCCGTGATGTGTCCTGGTTCCTCGTGGCCTCCCGCGACAAGCTGGGCCGGAACATTACTGACAATCGGGGCGTCCGACTTGCGTTGGACGGACTCGGGGTGCGGCTCGTGAGCGCCGCCGAAGGCGTGCCGAGTCACGCACCAACCGAGGTGGACCGCTTCGCGGCGCAGGTCCACAGCACCGTGGCCGAGCTGTACCGCCACCGGAGCGCCCGGTGAACACCGCAGCGGCCGGGGCCGCGCTGCCACCCCTCCCGCCAATGGACCTCGCCATAGCCGAGCCGGAACGCAGCAAGCGAGCCGTGATCTACCTTCGGGTGTCGACTGCCAAACAGGTGAAGCGTGACGATGACCCAGACGGCTGCTCTCTCCCCGCCCAACGCGACGCCTGTGAGCACAAAGCTGAGAGCCTGGACGCTGAGGTGGTTGCGGAGTTCGTTGACCGGGGTGAGTCGGCCAAGACCGCTGACCGGCGTGAGTTCCAGAAGATGCTGGTCTTCGTCAAGCAGCAAGGCGACATCGATTACGTCATCCTGGACAAGGTGGACCGCTTCGCCCGCAACCGACGGGACGACGCCAACATCATGTTCGAGCTGAAGACCGTGGGTACGACGCTGGTCAGCGTCAAGGAAAACATCGACGAGACCCCCGGAGGGCAGCTGCTGCACGCCATCATGGCGGGCATTGCCGAGTTCTACTCCCGCAACCTCGCCACCGAAGCCCTGAAGGGCATGACCCAGAAGGCGAAATTTGGCGGGACGCCAGGCCGGGCCCCGGTCGGCTACCTCAACACCCGGCAGCGCATCGAGGGCCGCGAAGTCGCCATCGTCATTATCGACCCGGAGCGGGCACCGCTCATCCGGTGGGCCTTCGAGGCCTACGCCACGGGGGAGTGGACCATCCGCACCATCACCGAAGCCTTGGCCGAGAAGGGACTTAAGGCCCTGCCACACGGCCCCAAGGTGCCGGGGCCGCTGGCCCCCTCCCACGTCTCGCGAGTCCTGCGTAACCGGTACTACATCGGCAAAGTGCTCTTCAACGGCACCGAGTACGAAGGGCGCCATGAGCCCCTCATCTCGGACAGCCTCTTCCAGCGCGTCCAGGAGGTACTGAAGGCCCACGACCTGGCAGGGGAGAAGCAGCGCGTCCACAACCACTACCTCAAGGGCACCGTCGCCTGCGCTTGGTGTGGCAGCCGCCTGTGCATCACGAGGGCCAAGCAGTACTTCTACCTCTTCTGCTTGGGCCGTCACCAGCGCCGCACCGACTGCACCATGCCCTACCTGAGCGTGGAGGCCGTCGAGCAGGCAGTGGAGCGCTACTACGCCAGCGTCCGCTTCACCGAAGCCGAGCAGGACGAGATCCGCACCCAGCTCCGCGCGGAGCTTGATCGCCAGCATGCGCAGTCCGACCCGGAGCTTCAGTGGGCCAAGCGTCGGGTCGCGGAGTTGACCGAAGAGCGGCGGCGACTCGCCCGGGGTGTCGTGACTGGCAGCATCCCGGAGGATCTGGCACACGAAGAGCAAGCGCGGATCGCCAGGGAGCTACGGGGTGCCCAGAACCTCCTCGTTGCCGCCGAGACGGTCTACGAAAGCGTCGAGGAGACCTTGAGGCTGGCTCTGGCCTGGGTCGGCCGCTGCGGCGACGTCTACCAGGCAGCCGACGCCCGCATCCGCCGCCTGAGCAACCAGGCGATCTTCAAGAAGCTCCTCGTGGAGCCAGACGACGATGGCCCCGTGGTCACGGGTGTCGTGCTCAGGGAGCCCTACGCCAGCCTGGCCGGCACCGCCTTCCAGCGCGCGACCATCGACCGGACACCGGCCTCAGACGCAGCGAACCTCGGCCACGATCTTGTTCCCGGAAGGGATCTTGAGCGTGGGCGAGGTTCGAAAGAGATCAATTTGGTAGCCCGGGTGGGATTCGAACCCACACTGTCGGTGGTTTGAGCACCGTCTCTCTGCCGTTGGAGTACCGGGCCTGGCGGGGGAGGTACGTGGGGCGTCTCCGGGGTGAACGCGGCGTGGCGGTCGCGCCTCGGTCCACCTGTCGCTGCGCCTCAGGAGGTGCTCCCGCTGATGACTCTAGCCGGGTAGGGTGCGTTTCGACCTCTCGCCCCGCCCGTCGGGGCTCGGGCGGTATCCCGGGATCGGTCCGTGGTGTCGGTGTCAGGCACCGGCCGCGGCGGATGTGCTCCCGGCTCCGCCGTCGCCGCGGCGGGTGGAGCGTGACGTCATCGCGTGCCAGGCGGTGGCAGGCGTCCGGCGGGACCGACCCGGTCCCGAGGGCGTCGCCGCCAAAACCATGACGGTGAGCTGCCGCCAACCGGCCGCTGGGCGCATGCATGTGCGCCCGGTGCCGGCAGAATGGTGACGACGCCGACCGATCCCCATCGACGCCGACCTCAGGAGAACGTCTCGATGAGCAGCCAGCCATCCTCGACTCCGCGCCGGGTGCTGATCGCCGAGGACGAGGCGTTGATCCGTCTCGACCTGCGCGAGATGCTGCAGGAGGAGGGCTACGAGGTCGTCGGTGAGGCCGGTGACGGTGAGGCGGCCGTCGCGCTGGCCGGCAAGCTGCGGCCCGACCTGTGCATCCTCGACGTGAAGATGCCGAAGATGGACGGCATCGAGGCCGGTGCGAAGATCGCCAAGGAGCGGATCGCCCCGGTCGTCATCCTCACCGCGTTCAGCCAGCGGGAGCTGGTCGAGCGGGCGCGGGAGGCCGGCGCGATGGCCTACGTCGTCAAGCCGTTCCAGAAGAAGGACCTGCTGCCGACGATCGAGATGGCGATGAGCCGGTTCACGGAGATCGTGAGCCTGGAGGCCGAGGTCGAGGACCTGCAGGGCCGGCTGGAGGCTCGCAAGATCATCGAGCGGGCCAAGGGCGTGCTGCAGACCGAGCACAAGATGACCGAGCCGGACGCGTTCCGCTGGATCCAGCGGACCTCGATGAACCAGCGCCGCACGATGCGCGCGGTCGCCGAGGCGGTCCTCTCCGGGGAGGCCCTCCCCGGCCAGTGACCCGCGAGCACAGGCCTGACGGCGCGGACGACGGCGACCGCGACGACGAGGGCCACGGGCACGGCCAGAGCCGGGGTCAGGGTCAGGGTCAGGGTCAGATCCAAGGGCAGAGCCAGGGGCTGGAGGGTCAGGGCCAGCAGGAACAGAGCCTGCAGAACCAGGGCCTGCAGAACCAGGGCCAGCAGGATCAGGGTGCCATGGGCCCGGCCGGGTCGCCGCTGCGACGGGTGGGGCGGTGGCTCTCCGGGAGCGCCCGGGGCGGCGAGATCGTCGCCACCGATCCGGTGGTGGGCGGCGGCGTCGATCCGGACGGTCCGCTGGTGCCGGGCTGGCAGGCCGCCAAGGCGTGGTTCGCGGCGGCGGGGCGGTGGGTGCGGCGCTCCGCGCTGGCGACGGGCGCCTGGGTCGGCCGGCGCGGCCGGACGCGGCGCGGGCGGGCGGCGCTGGCGGGGCTGCTAGCCCTGCTGGTCGCCCTCCCGACGGGCCTGACGCTCGGCCTGCTCACGCTGCGCGACGGCGGCGGCGCCGACGGCGGGCCGGGCGGCTCGCGCGGGCCGCTGGTGCTTCGGCTCGGGGTGATGGCGCCGCTGTCCGGTGACCTCGGCAACATCGGCGGGGCGGTGCGCGACGCGGTGACGCTCGCCGTCGACGAGGTCAACAAGGACCAGGCGATTCCCGGCTGGAAGGTCGAGCTGGTCGCCAAGGACGACCTCTCTCGGCCGGACGGCGGCGCCGCGGCCGCGGAGGCGTTCGGCAAGGAATCGTCGCTGATCGGGGTCGTCGGGCCGCTCAGCTCCAACGTCGCCCGCATCGCCGTGCCGGTGCTGGATGCCGCTGGCGTCCCGGTCGTCTCGCCGTCCAACAGCGCGCCGGAACTGACCGCGCAGGACGAGCCGGCCCGCACCCGCAAGCGTCCCTACGACCGCTATTTCCGGCTCAGCGGCAGCGACGCGCTGCAGGCGAAGGCGGGCGCCGACTACGCCGTGCACACCCTGCGGCGGACCAGGATCATCGTCGTCGACGGCGGCCCCAGCTACGGCGACACGCTCGCCGGGCGCTTCGCCAGTTACGCCCTCGCGGCCGGCGCCCAGGTGCTGACCACCTACCAGGTGAAGGGCGACGGCGCCGACGGGAAAGAGGTCCAGGAGGTCGCCGAGGGCATCCAGGAGCTCAGTCCGGACCTCGTGTACACCACCACCGGCTACCTGTTCGCCAGCGCGCTGCGCCAGCGTCTGGCGGACGAGGCGATCTCGGTTCCCCTCATGGGAACCGACGCCATGCTCAGCGCGCGCTACCTCGACTCCGCCGGCGAGGCGGCCGAGGGGGACCTCGCCACCGACCTCGCGGTGCCGCTGTCCCGCCTGCCCGCCGCCGGCGCCTTCGCCGCCGAGTACCTGAAGCGCTGGGGGCCGGTCGTCGGCGGTCCCGAGCAGCCCGCCATTCCTGACAAGAAGTCCGCCTCGCCGACGCCGTCCTCCCCGTCGGCTGGACCGTCCGGTTCGGTGGCCCTGCCGGGGGCCGGCGCCCCGCGTCCGGGTGGGAGCGGCGAGCAGGGCGGGGGTGGGCAGGGCCTGGGCACGGCGGGTACGCCGCGCGCCGATGACTCCGGCGCGGACGGCGCGGGCGCTGGCGCGGATGGCTCGGGCCGTGGCGACGAGCCGCCGGCGGTGACCGACCAGGAGGCGGACATGATCCCGGCCCTGGCCGCCTATGCCTACGACTCCGCGCGCGCCCTCCTGCGCGCCGCCGCCGTCGTCCTCCCCGGCCGGGCGGCCATCGACGACGCGACCAGGGCGGCGATCGCCGCCCAGATCGCCCGCGGCTCGTTCGCCGGCGTCACCGGCCAGGTCGCGTTCGACGCCTTCGGTGACCGCCGCGACCCGCCCGCCGTGATCTACGCGATCGCCAACGGCCGCTTCGTCCCGACGGTCCTCCCAGCCAGATAGTCCGTGCTCTGGGGGCGCTGTCCCACCCATCGGGACTACAAAAAGTGACGACACGCTTACATTTAGCTTTTGGTTTGGTCTGATCGGCCGTTAGGTTGCCGCCCGTCCGGCGATCGTCGGGCCCGCGTGGGGGCGTCCCGGTTACCGGGTCCCCGTCGATCCGCGCCAGCGGACCGGCGGGGAAACAGCGCCCACGCGGTCGGCACGGCTGGGCGAAGGGACAGACCATGGGTGGTCTGGGGCGGCGGCTTCGGCTGCTGGGAGCCGTCGCGGCGATGGCCGCGGTGGCGGTGGCGGCGGCCGGCTGCGGCGGTGGCGGCGACGACGGGGCCGGGGCGAAGAAACAGTTCGCGATCGGCTTCCAGGGCCCGCTGTCCGGCGAGAACCAACAGCTGGGCATCAACGCCTACGACGGCGTGCTGACAGCTGTCGACGCGGCCAACCGGAGCGGAACGCTGCCGTTCACGCTGCGCATCGTCGCCTCCGACGACCAGGGCTCCCCCGAGCAGGGCCCGACCGCCGCGCAGAAGCTCGTAGACAACTCCCAGGTCGTCGCCGTGGTCGGCCCGATCTTCTCCGGCGCGACGAAGTCCAGCGAGCCGCTGTACAGCCAGGCCGACCTGCTGTCGGTGAGTCCGTCCGCGACCAACCCGCAGCTCACCAGCCTCGGATTCGACAGCTTCTTCCGGGTGATCGCGCCCGACACCGTCCAGGGCACCGCCGCCGCGGACTACATCGCCAAGGCGCTCAAGGCAAAGCGGGTGTTCTCGCTCGACGACCGCAGCGACTACGGCACCGGCCTGTCCACGGCGCTCGAGAAGGCGCTGAAGGCCGAGAAGGTCACGGTCACCCACGACAGCGTCAACCCGACCAAGGACTACATCTCCGAGGCCACGAAGATCATATCCAACGGTCCGGACGCCGTCTACTACTCGGGGTACTACGCCGAGTTCGCGCTGCTGGTGAAGGCGCTGCGCGGCAAGGGCTACGAGGGCAAGATCCTCGCGGGCGACGGCTCGAACGACGACCAGCTCATCGAGCAGGCCGGCGCGGGCATCACCGAGGGCACGCTGCTCACCTGCGCCTGCGGCGACGCGAACTCCGACCCGAAGGCCGCGTCCTTCGTGTCCGAGTTCAAGCGGGTCAACAGCGGCATCAAGCCCGGCACCTACTCCGGCGAGGCCTACGACGCCACCCAGGCGATCATCTCCGTGCTCGCCAGGGAGGGTACGGGCGCCACCCGTGCCTCGGTCCTGCGCGACTTCCGCGCCGTCGACATGCCGGGCGTCACCAAGCAGATCAAGTTCGACAGCCACGGCGAGGTCGCGGGCTCGACGGTGTACGTGTACGAGGTCCGGGACGGCAAGCGGGTCGTTCTCGGCCCGACGACCGCCCTGCTCAAGCCGTGACCCCTGCTGACGAGGTCGCGGCGGTATCGCCGGCCGGCCACGCCCCCGACGCCCCGGCATCGCCGGAGGCGTCGGGGGCGCCCGGCGCACCACCGGCGTCGGAGCTGTCCAGCGGCCAGCCTGGCGATGGTGTGGACCAGCCGGATGGCGGCGCGCGGGACGGCAACGGCCTGACCGATCTTGCCGGTAGCTGGGACCGCCGGGTGCGCACGGGGAGATGGGGAGCGCGGTCCGCGCGTGGGTAGCGGGGGGCAGGTCGCGCGGCTGGCCATCGACGGGCTCACGGTCGGCGCGCTCTACGCGCTGATCGCGCTCGGCTACACCCTCGTCTACGGCGTGCTGCGGCTGGTCAACCTCGCGCACGGCGAGGTGTTCATGCTCGGCGCGTTCGGCGGCCTGTACGCGGCCCGCGCACTGATGCCCGCCGGGGTTGCCGGCGGCGGTCCGGGCGTCCTGGCCTGCATCGGGCTGGTGGCGGCCGGGATCGCCGCCGGCGGCCTCGCCGGGGCGCTGGCCGCTCTCGGCCTCGAGCGGGCCGCCTACCGGCCGTTGCGCCGCCGTGGCGCGCCACGGATCGCGTATCTGGTCAGCGCCGCCGGCGCGTCGATGTTCGCCGTGAGCCTGGCCGGCAAGGAGTTCGGCCGGCGCGACGTCTCCGCTCCGAGCCCGTTCACCGACGAGGCGGTGCTGCGCGTCGCCGGCGCCGGGGTCTCCGCCGAGGCGCTGGCGGTCGTCGTCGCCGCGTTCGGCCTGCTGCTCGCCGTCGACCGCCTGGTCGCCTGGTCGAGGCTTGGGCGCTCGATCCGGGCGGTGGCGCAGGACGCCGAGTGCGCCACCCTGCTGGGCGTCGACCGCGAACGGGTGGTCGTCGCGACGTTCGTGCTCGGTGGGCTGCTCGCCGGCGCCGGCGGCTTCCTCTACGCGATGACCTTCCAGGCGTCCTACACGATGGGCTTCGTTCCCGGGATCAAGGCCTTCGCGGCCGCCGTCCTCGGTGGCCTCGGCAGCGCGCGCGGGGCGCTGGCCGGGGGCCTGTTGCTCGGCCTGGTCGAGAGCTTCGGCGGCTACTACCTGCTCGACGCGGGCTATCAGGACGTCATCGCCTTCGTCGTGCTGTTCGCCGTCCTCCTCCTGCGCCCCTCGGGCCTGCTCGGCGCCCGCCTCGGACGTCCGGCATGAGTCCGGACGAGCCGGCGGCGGGGGAGGCGCTGGCGGGCATGCCGTCGGTCGCCGAGCGGGTGGCCCAGCTGCGCGCCGCGGGCGCGCCGCCGGACGCCGTGGCGGATGCCATGGCGGGCAGTGCGGCGGGCGGCGCGGCGACGACTGGTCCTGCGCCGCCCGGCGTCCGACCGGATGACTCCGTTCCGCGACCCCCCGAGCCCGCGCGGCGGCGCGGCCCCGGGGACGTCGTCGGTGGGGACGGGGACACGGCGAGGCCGGGCCGGTGGTGGCGCCGGCTGGGTGGGTGCCTGGTGCTCTCGGCGCTGGCCGCGCTGGTGACCGGGCCGTCCGGGAACGCCGACCGGCCGCTCGCCGGGACCCGTGGGTCGCTGGCGGGCGAGCGCGGCGCGCTCTTCCTCGCCGCCGCGCTGCTGACCTGGGCGGGGCTGACCTGCTGGCCGCTGCTGCGCGGCCCGGCCGGCCGCCTGACCGCGTCCCTGGCGGGGATCGCGGCCGAATGGGCGGACGACGCCCGGGACCGGTCGGGGTCGCGCCACCGCCGGCCGAGGCGCTCGCGGTGGGGAAGGGCCGCCCGGCGGCGCCCGTCGCTGGACGAGGCGGCCTCGCGGCGGGGCCGGATCGCCGTCGAGGCCGAGCCGGCGGGCCGGAGCGGGCCACCGCCGATTCCGATACCGGCGCCGATGCCGGAGCAGCGCGCGGTCGAGGATCACGCTGTGCCGCCCACGGACCGGACCTGGGCGGTCCGGTCGAAATGGGGAGACGGGCCCGCTCGGCCGGTGGCGGCCGAGCCAGCACCGGCCGAGCGGGTGGCGAGGAGCTCCGTCGAACCCACGCCCGCCGGGACCTCGGCTCGGGGACCGTGGCATCGGGGCCGTTGGTACCGGCGCCCATGGGCGCGGGGTGCCGGGTACGCGCTGGCGCTGGGGGCGGCGGTGGGCGCGCCGCTGCTGGTCTCGACCACGGCGCTGCAGGTGATGGTCAACGACATCGGGCTGTACGCGCTGCTCGCGCTGGGGCTGAGCATCACCGTCGGCCGGGCCGGCGTGCTCGATCTCGGCTCCGTCGCCTTCTGCGCGATCGGCGCCTATACCGCGACGTACCTGTGTGCTCCGGGCGCGATGCCCTGGCACGCGCCGTTCACCGTCTCTGCGCTGGCCGCGATGCCGATCGCGATGGCCGCCGCGGGCCTCGTCGGCCTCGTGCTGGGCGCGCCGCTCCTGCGCCGGCACGCCGACCTGTTGGCGATCGTCACCCTCGGCTTCGGCGGGGTCGTCCAGCTGCTCGCGAACAACGCCGAGGGGATCACCGGCGGTGCCGGCGGCGTGTTCGGGGTGCAGGCGCCGTCGGTGCGGATCGGCGGCGTCCACTACGCCTTCGGGCTGGACCCGTTGCCGTACTACTACCTGCTGCTCGGCCTGATCGTGCTGGTCCTCGTCGTGCTCGCAGGCTGGGACCGGTCGCGGGCCGGCCGGGCCTGCGCCGCGTTCCAGCAGGACGAGCTGGCCGCCGAGGCCCTGGGCGTCCGCGTCATCCGGACGAGGCTGCTGGCCTTCGCGGCCGGCGCGTCGGTCGCCGGCCTCGCCGGCGCGGTCCTCGCGACCAAGCAGTTCTTCAACCCGCAGACGTTCAGCCCACAGGCGTCGATGCTCGTGCTGACGGTGGTCGTCGCGGGCGGAGTGGGCTCGCGCCTCGGCGCCGTCCTCGGCGCCGTCGTCCTGCAGGGCCTGGCCTTCCTCCTGCGCGACCACGTGCCAGCCGCGGACCGGTTCCTCTATTTCGGCGCCCTCGTCATGATCATGACGGTCTTCCGGCCTGGACGCCTCCTTCCCGCGCTCCACCGGCCCGCCGCCCGACGCGGCACGGCGCCGTGACCGTCCCGGAGCCGGGCCGCCGGACCCCGGCGGTGGTGCCGGCTCGCCCTGGTCCGCGCGTCGGCTGGAAGCCGGACGCGCCGACCGTGCCCGCGCCAGGCTCGACGCCGCCGCCGCGGCCGATTCTCGACCTGGCGGGGGTGACGCTGCGCGTCGGCGGGCTCACCTGCCTCGCGGACGTCTCGCTGCGTCAGCGGCGCGGCACGGTGCTGGCCGTGGTCGGCCCGAACGGCGCGGGCAAGACGGCGCTGCTCGACTGCCTGACCGGGAGCCGGCGCCCGAGCCGCGGCAGCGCCCACTTCTGGCCGGCGCGCGGCCCCGGCGGGCCGGTCGAGCTGTTCGGGCGGTCGGCACCGGCGGTGGCCCGGCTGGGCATCGCCCGCACCTTCCGGGAGACCAGGCTGTTCGACCAGCTCACCGTGCTGGACAACGTCCGGGTCGGCGTCGAGGCGGCGGCGCGCGGCGGCACCCGCCGGGCGCTGGTCCCCGGGACGCCTGGGCGCGGGGGGATCCGCGCGGCCCGGTCCGCGGCGCGGGAGCTGCTGGACCTCGTCGGGCTCGCCGACCGGGCGGCCGAGCCGGCGGCCGGCCTGCCCCGCGGCGCGCGCCGGCGGCTCGAGGTCGCCAGCGCGCTGGGCACCCGTCCGTCGTTGCTGTTGCTGGACGAGCCGGCCGCCGGCGTCCCGGCCGCCGAGCGGGCCTGGCTCGCCGAGCTGGTCGGCCAGGTCCAGGCCCGCGGCGTGAGCGTCCTGCTCGCCGAGCACGACCCGCGCCTGGCCCTGGCGGTCGCCGACACGGTCGTCGTCCTCGAGGCCGGCGCCGTGGTCGCGACCGGCACGCCGGCCGAGGTCGTCGGCAGCCTTGCCGCCCTCGGGGCGTACCGGGCACCGAGCCCCGCCGGGACCTGACCGTCGCGCCGGCTGCCGGGACGTTCTTTTGCGCCAGGCTGTCCGTGGGGTCCCGCCGACTGGCCGCCTGGTTGTCTCCACGTCGAACCCGCCGGTTGGCGCCGAGACGTCCCCCAGCCAATTGGTGGGGGGAGCCATCGAGGCCGGCAAACAGGGAGATGAGTTGGCGGATACGGCGTGGCCGCGCCTGGGAGCGCACAACCGCGGGTCATCGCGCGCGGGCCCCGTTGACGTGGTTACCGAACGCTCCTAGCGTCTCACCCGCAGTGTGGAAACCGGGGGCGGGTGAGTAGAAAACGTCTTGGCATGGGGAAGGCCCGGACGGCACCAAAGCCCGCCCCCGGATCGTCCCGCGCGTCGTGGACTACCTGCTGCCGGGGATGCCGGGGATGGCGCCGCCGGCGGGCGGCCTGGACCGGAGCACGCAGGTCAGCCGGCAGGTGCAGACCGGGCGGCCGTCGTCGTCCGTGATCTTGATCTCGAACGTCGCCACCGAGCGACCGGCGTGCAGGCGGGTCGCGACCGCCGTGACCCAGCCGGTGGTCGCCGCCCGGTGGTGGGAGGCGTTGATCTCGAGGCCGACGGCCGCGTTCTCGGGGCCCGCGTTGAGCATCGCCGCCATCGAGCCGACCGTCTCCGCCAGCACCACCGACGCGCCGCCGTGCAGCAGCCCGTACGGCTGCCGGTTGCCCTCCACCGGCATCCGGCCGACCACGCGCTCCGGCGCCGCCTCGAGCAGCTCGATGCCCATGCGCTCGTTCAGCTCGCCGCGGTGCAGGTTCAGGGCGGCGACCAGCTCGGCCTGGCCGGCCGGCGCTCCGCCCTGGGTGGCACCGTCCGCGCCCGTCTCGACAGTCACCAGCCGACAATATGGCGACCGGGCAGGCGGCGCGGGCGGCGCGGTCGGTGGATTGTCCTACCGGCGGCCTAGACTTCGCCGGGTGTCCGGTTCGACGACGCAACCCGATCTGAGTAGCCCCTCCGACGTCCCGGTGGACGCCGCGCCACAGGCGGCGGCGGACGCACCCGGCGACGCCCCCGCGCGGGCGCCCGCGAAGCGTGCCCCGAGGGCCGCCGGCGCCGGGGCGCCGGCCAAGGCGCCCGCGAAGGCGCCGGCCAGGGCTGCCGGGAGGTCCGCGGCCACGGGCGGCGGGCCCGGCGGGCCCGCTCCCGGAACCGGTCGGCTGCTGCTGCTGGACGGGAACTCGCTGGCCTACCGGGCGTTCTTCGCCTTGCCGGTGGAGAACTTCTCCACCACCACCGGGCAGCCGACGAACGCCGTCTACGGCTTCACGTCCATGCTGATCAACGCGCTGCGCGACGAGAAGCCGACGCACGTCGCCGTCGCGTGGGACCTGCCGGCGCCGACCTTCCGGCACGCCCAGTACGCCGAGTACAAGGCCGGCAGGTCCGAGACCCCGTCGGACTTCGTCGGCCAGATCAGCCTGATCCACCAGGTCTGCGACGCGCTCGCCGTGCCGAGCATGTCGGCCGCCAGCTACGAGGCGGACGACATCATCGCGACCCTGGCCGTCCAGGGCGAGGCGGCCGGCATGGACGTCCTCATCGTCACCGGCGACCGTGACGCGCTGCAGCTCGTCACCGACCGGATCACCGTGCTGATGACCCGCAAGGGCATCAGCGACATGATCCGCTACACGCCGGCGGAGGTGGAGGCCAAGTACGGCCTCACCCCGACGCAGTACCCGGACTTCGCCGCGCTGCGCGGCGACCCGTCGGACAACCTGCCCTCGATTCCCGGCGTCGGCGAGAAGACCGCCACCAAGTGGATCCAGCAGTTCGGCGGCCTGGCGGACCTGGTCGACCGGGCCGACGAGGTCACCGGGAAGGCCGGCGCGGCGCTGCGGGAGCACCTGGCAGGCGTGATCCGCAACCGGGCGCTGACCGAGCTCGCCCGCGACGTGCCGCTGGAGCGCGGCCCCGCCGACCTGCGCCTGGTCCCGTGGGACCGCGAGGCGGTGCACACCCTGTTCGACACCCTGCAGTTCCGGGTGCTGCGGGAGCGGCTCTACCAGGCGCTCGCGATCGTGGAGCCGGCGGCCGGCGACGGCGGTTTCGCGGTCGAGTACACGATCCTCGGCCCGGGTGACGTCACCGAATGGCTCGCCGAACACACGGCGGGCGGTGCCCGCACGGGCCTGCACCTGCGTGGCACCTGGGGCCGCGGCACCGGGACGGTCGCCGGGATCGCGCTGGCCACCGCGGATGGCGCCGGCGCGTGGATCGACCCGTCGCAGCTGGTGCCGGCCGACGAGAACGCGCTGGGCGCCTGGCTCGCGGACGAGACGAAGCCGAAGGCCGGGCACGACGTCAAGGGCTCGATGCTCGCGCTCGCCGAGCTGGGCCTCACCCTCGACGGCGTCACCAGCGACACCGCGCTCGCCGCCTACCTCGCCCTGCCGGGCCAGCGTTCGTTCGACCTCGCGGACCTGGTGCTGCGCTACCTGCACCGGGAGCTGAGAGCCGAGGACGGCCCGTCGGACGGCCAGCTGACCCTCGAGGTCGAGGTCGAGGGCGTCACCGAGGCGGACGAGGCCGAGGTGGACGTCGTGCGCGCCCGCGCGGTCGCCGAGCTCGCCGACGCCCTCGACGGCGACCTGGAACGCCGCTCGGCCGCGCGCCTGCTGCACGAGATCGAGCTGCCGCTGCTGACCGTGCTCGCCGGGATGGAACGCGCCGGCATCGCGGCCGACGCCGACTACCTGACCGACCTGCAGTCCCAGTACGGCGCCGAGGTCACCAAGGTCGTCGAGGCCGCGCACGAGATCGTCGGCCGGCCGTTCAACCTCGGCTCGCCCAAGCAACTGCAGCAGATCCTGTTCGACGAGCTGAACCTGCCGAAGACCAAGAAGATAAAGACGGGCTACACGACGGACGCGGACGCGCTCGCGTGGCTGGCCGTCCAGACCGACCACCCGCTGATCCCGACGCTGCTGCGCCACCGCGACGTGGCCCGGCTCAAGACCGTCGTCGAGTCGCTGCTGCCGATGATCGACGACGCCGGCCGCATCCACACCACGTTCAACCAGATGATCGCGGCGACGGGCCGGCTGTCGTCGACCGACCCGAACCTGCAGAACATCCCGATCCGCACCGCCGAGGGCCGCCAGATCCGCCGCGCCTTCGTCGTCGGCCCAGGCTACGAGACGCTGCTGACCGCGGACTACTCGCAGATCGAGATGCGGATCATGGCGCATCTGTCCGGCGACGCGGGACTGATCGAGGCGTTCGCCTCCGGCGAGGACCTGCACACGTTCGTCGCCGCGCAGGCGTTCAACCTGCCCGTCGCCGACGTCGACCCGGAGCTGCGGCGACGGATCAAGGCGATGTCCTACGGCCTCGCCTACGGCCTGTCGGCCTACGGGCTGGCCTCCCAGCTCGGCATCGCCCCGGACGAGGCCCGCGAGCAGATGGAGGCCTACTTCGCCCGTTTCGGCGGGGTGCGGGACTTCCTGCGCGGCGTCGTCGACCGCGCCCGCACGGACGGCTACACCGAGACGATCCTCGGCCGCCGCCGCTACCTGCCCGACCTGACCAGCGACAACTCCCAGCGCCGGCAGATGGCCGAGCGGATGGCCCTCAACGCCCCGATCCAGGGTTCCGCCGCCGACATCATCAAGATCGCGATGCTGGGTGTGGAGCGGGGACTGCGCGAGCGCGGCCTGCATTCCCGCCTCCTCCTCCAGGTCCACGACGAGCTCGTCCTCGAGATCGCCCCCGGCGAGCGCGCGGACGTCGAGTCCCTCGTCCGCGCCGAGATGGGCGGCGCGTACACGATGTCCGTTCCGCTCGACGTCTCCGTCGGCGCCGGCCGCACCTGGGACGACGCGGGACACTGACGACGCGGGACACTGGCGACGGTCCGAGAGACGTCGCCGGAACGGGCGCCTAGAAGCGGCTGGTGGCCGGGCGGGGCCGCCGCCGGCCGGAGGAGTCGGCCTCGGCCGCCGCCAGGTCGTCCCGGCCACGCCGGCCCGGCGGGCCGGTGCCCGCGGGGGAGCCGCCCGCCGGGGAGTTCCCGGCCACCTGGCCCTGCGCGGCGCGCAGCTTGGCGAGGGTGAAACGGGCCTGGCCGCAGAACATCGTCACCGCGCACCGCACCGCCGGGTCGAGCTGGGACTGGTGCTCGGTCCAGCGGACGGTGATCATTCCCTGGATTCCGCCCTCGCCGAGCAGCGGCACCATCAGCGCGGACGCGATCCCCAGTCCGCGCACCTTCTCGGTCGGGATCATCGGGTGCGTCTCCGCGTCCGGGATGAAAACCGGACCGGTCGCGGACGCCAGCTCGCGGATCGCCTTCTCGTCGTCGCTGGTCGCGCGCACTCCGATCTCCGTCAGCGGCAGCGTCCCTTCGACGACGGACACGCCGGCGGCGCGGAAGACGGTCGAGCCGGGCAGCTCGGGCAGCATCACGGCGACCGCGTCGGCGTGGGCCAGCGTCCGCACGACGTCCGCGCACAGGGTGGCCGCGGCCGTCAGGTCATGGTGGTGCCAGAACGTCTCGAGCTGTTCCAGCCCGGCGCCCGCCTCCGCGAGCAGCATCCGCTGGAGCCGGGCGTCCAGCAGGCTCATGGCGTGCCTGGCAAGGGTGTCCAGCGCGGTCCGCTGACCGGTGGTGAGCCGGCGCGGCACCCGGTCGGAGACGCACAGGGCGCCGATCACGTGGCCGTCGGCGGTCCGCAGCGGTGCGCCGGCGAAGAAGGTCACAACCTGTGGCTCCAGCCTGGCCAGGTGCGCGTAGCGCAGGTCGCGGGAACAGTCCTGGATCTCCAGGTATCGGCCATCGGCGACGATGTGCGACCCCGCGCCGACCCGGGCGCGGAGCTCCGTCGGCTGGACGCCGTGACTGGCCTTGAGCCATTCCCGATCAGAATCGATGAACGTCAGATAGCCGAAGCCACAGTCGGCGAGCTGGGCGGCGAGGGTGACGAGAGCGTCGAACTCCGGCTCGGGCGCGGTGTCGAGGATCCGGTACCGACGCAGGGCGGAGAGCCGGCTCGGCTCGTCCGGCGGTTTGGGGGCGACCAGCCCGGTCCGCTCCCAGGTCCTGATCGCCTCCTCCGAGGCCTTCGGCTCCGGCTCGTGACGGCCCGGTGCCCGCGCCTGGCTGGCCCCGGCGGACTCGGCCCGCTCGCCGGTCCGGTGCCCGTTGCTGGACGGGGCGACGCCGGCCACCGCGCGCCCCGCCAGGCGCGCGGCGTCCGCGCGCGTCGCGTCCGCCTGGGCCTGGCGGGGATCGCCCCAGGCGGCGGTCAGCGGGCCGCGGCCGGGCGTGCGCCAGGCATCGCCGCCGGTGCCGCCACGGGTGCCGACCTCGGCTCCGCCTGACCCCGGCGGCGCGTCATGACCGGCGGGCCGAGGCTGGTCGGCGTGGACCTGTCGGACGTCCACACCGCGGGCCAGCAGGATCTCCAGCTCCTCGGCCGGCAGCGGCGGCGAGAGCACGTCGCCCTGCAGGAGGTCGCAGCCGAGCTCGGTGAGCATCCTGGCCGACTGCTCGTCCTCGACGCCCTCGCCGACGACGCGCAGGCCCAGCCGGTGGCCGAGGTCGACCACCGACCGCACGATCGCGACGTCCGGCAGGCTGCCGCGGGCGTCCGCCACGAAGCTCTTGTCGATCTTCATCTCGTCGAACGGGAGCGCCTTGAGGATCTCCATCGAGCTGTAGCCGGTGCCGAAGTCGTCGAGCGAGAGCTTCACGCCCGCGGTCCGCAGCTCGCCAAGCATGGCGGCGGCGCGCGCCGGCTGGGAGACCAGCGCGCTCTCGGTGATCTCCAGGGTGAGCATCTCCGGCGGCAGGCCGTGATGTTCCAGCCGGCGGGCGACCTTGCCGGGCAGGTCGTCGATGACGAGCATCCGCGCGGACAGGTTGGCCGAGACGGGGAGGCGCAGGCCGGCCCTGACCCACCGGGCACACTGGGCGAGCACCTCGTCCAGCTCCCACCAGGTCAGGCCGATGATCAGTGAGGAGCGCTCGGCCATCGGCAGGAACGAGCCGGGTGGCAGCAGCCCGCGCTCCGGGTGGCACCAGCGCATCAGCGCCTCGGCGCCGGCGATCCGGCCGGTCGCGGCCTCCTGTACCGGCTGGTAGTACATCACGAGCTCGCCCTTGGCGATCGCGTTGCGCAGCTCGGCGTGCAGGGCCAGCTCCCAGGAGCGCACGCCGACCGTCCCGGCCATCCCGACGCTCCAGACCCCGAGGCGCGCGCCGTCCCGCTTGGCGTTCGCCAGCGCCGCGTCCGCGCACGGCAGCACCTTCGACAGCCGGTCGCCGTCGCGCGGCGCGGAGGCGATGCCCGCCGTGGACTCCAGCTCGATGTTGATGCCGCGGATGCGCACCGGCCCGTCGAGCTGGTCGAGGACCTTCTCGCCGAGCCGCGCGAGCCATCCGCCGCCGGGTTCGACCCGGTCGTCGGCCTGGTCCTCGCCGGACAGCACGAGGACGAACTCGTCGCCCCCGAGCCGGCCGACGAACGCGGGCCGCGGGTGCACCTCGCGCAGCAGGTCGGCATACTCGCGCAGCGCCTCGTCGCCGGCCTGGTGCCCCAGCGCCGAGTTGATCTCCCCGAACCGGTTGATGTCCAGCACGATCACCGCCTGGGCGCGACCGGCGACCAGCGCCTCGGTGATGGCTGGCTCGCCGGCGTGCATGAGCCCCGCCCGGTTGGTCAGCCCGGTCAGCGGGTCGGCGAACGCCTGGCCGCGGCCCCATCTGAAGAACCCGTAGGTGAACATCGCCGACCCGATGGCACTCATCAGGATGGCCAGGTAGGTCAACGGGTAGACGGTCAGCTCGCCGCGCGCGGCCAGCGCGCAGGTCAGGGCGAGGCAGATGACGACGGTCAGCGCGGCCACCCGGCTGGGGCGGCGCGACACCAGGCCGGCGTAACCACCGGCCCACGGGTACCAGGCCAGGAAGGCGAGCGGCGTACGCGACGCGACGCCGATCACCGCGATCGTCAGCGCGGCCGTCATCGCGAGCGTCACGACCAGTGCATCGCGCTGGGTGTCGCCGTCGGGCGCGAAAAGGATATAGCAGAGAGTAGCGGCGGAAAGCAGAAAAGCCCCGAAGGCCTCGGGTTCCCGATAGGACAGCGGCAGGGGCAGGGTGAGCATGAGCAGCAGGAACAGCGTGCCAGCCAGCGGGAGCACGGCGAGGAACCCGCGCTCCCGGATCCAGCCCCTCCCTCGCATCCGACCAGCCCTCCTCGCACCGGGACGCTTCGGACAGCGCGAAGGATGTGCGTCTGCGCGCCGCCTTTGGCGTGGTGCCGGCCTCAGGTCGTGCCCGCGTGCCGGCGGGAGCCAACGGCCCGACCGGGGTCCAGGCCGGGTTCGACCGCCCCCCGGCGGCACGGCCCGTTTTCAGTCAGTCACACCATGTCCAGCGGCCGGCGCAGGGTAACCCGGCAGGCTTCCTTTCCCGGCCGCCCGCGACATGATCTGCCTACGTAAAGTGCCCGTACGGGCACGCTCCGTGCTGACCGATGGGCAAACCCGCCGCCATCGGTCAGTGCGGGAGCGTGCCGGCGGGACCCTCCAACGACGGCGCTGCCTCGGCCTCGGTTCCGGTTCCGGCCTCGGCCACGGCCACCGCGGCGGCGGCGCGACCGTTGGCGCGGCCGTGCAGCAGCGCGAGCGTGGCGTCGGCGCCGAGGAAGAGCACCGCGAGCCATGAGACGATCGCGACCTTGTCGAACTCCGCGACCCAGGAGCCGTTCACCGGCAGGTCGTAGCGGACCTGTACCTCGATGACGTAGGCCGCCGCCGCGGCGAGCGCCGCGACCGAGCCGACCCGCAGCAGCACCCGCCCGCGTGGCGCCAGCGCCGCCACCAGCGTCACCGCCGCCGTCGCGGCGCCGGCGGCCGGGCTGGCTATGAACGCCCCGATGGCCGCCGTCGCCAGGACCAGCAGGACCACCTGGCCCAGCGGCAGCCGCGGCGTGGCGGCGAACGGCCGGTCCAGCAGCGGGAGGTCGCGGACGGGCCCGGGCCAGCCGGCCCTGCGCCGCCGCCGGCCCGTCACCCCGAGCAGCGCCAGGCACAGCACCACGGTCACGACGGAGACGGTCAGCGCGGCGAAGACCACCCGCTGCGGCGTCCAAGTGAGCTGGACCTTGAAGCTCTCCGACGTCGGGTCGATCCGCCAGCCGTTGGCATAGGCGTCGACGAGCTGGGGCGAGCCGATGTCGGTGTTCTCGTCGATCTTGCCGTGCCATCCGGGGGAGAGGCTCTGCCCCAGCACCAGCCAGAACGGCGTGCCCGGCTTGGCGCCGGTGACCGTGAGGACGACCGTCGTCGCCCCCGCGACCTCCACCTTCACCGCCGGCGCCGCCGGGGCGGCGGCGCCGGCCGCGGTGCCCGACCGGGCCGCGAGGTCGGCCGTGCGCTGCTCGCGGGAGGTGTCCAGAGCGTTGATCGACGTCGCGTCCGGCCAGGTGGTGCCACCCATGTCGGAGGCGAGGACCAGCCGGTCCAGGTCGATCCCGGTCTTCGCCCCGTTCGCGGTGCGCACCACATGGTCACCGGCGGTCAGGTGCACCGGGGTGCCGCAGGTGCGCAGGTCCAGGCCGAGCCGGCCGGACGCGTCCTTGGTCGTGCCGTTGATCCGCACGCCGACCGGCTGACCGTCGACGGTCAGCAGGTCGGTCCGGCAGTCCGAGGTGAAGTCGGCCGGCAGCTGGGCGTTCGACGCGGTCTGGCCCGTGCCGGACACGCCCGGCAGCTCGATCTCCGCGATGCCGACGGGCATGGTCAGGGTCGAGCCGGAGATCGTGTCCGTCGTCGTCACCGGGCGGACCGCGTCGACGACGAAGCGGATCTGGTGGCCCTGGCCCACCGGCAGCGGCAGCGTCACCGTGGTGGTGGCGCCCCGCTGGCCCGTCGCGTCGGCGACCGGCGGCACGTCGACCGTGCCGGCCCGCTGGCCGTCGACCTCGACGCCGAGCCTCGTCGGGACCGAGTGCCGCCCATCGGTCACCAGGGTGACCTTCGCCGTCGACAGGGTGACGTCGTCCAGCGATGTCAGCTGCAGCCAGTTGCCGGTCTGGTCGCCGAAGCCCGGCGACCAGGCGGTGGCGGTGTCACCGTCGAAGGCGGCCGAGCCGCGCGCCTCGATGTCGCCGGGCAGCCGGCCCGACGAGTCCACCAGCGGTGGGCCGGCCGGCCGGCCGAGCAGCTTGTCGATCAGGTCGTCCGAGGCGTACGCGGACAGGCGCGCCGTGCCGGTCAGGCTGAACGTGCGGTCGGTCGGCAGGGAGAACACCCGCGCGATCGTCGACTCGGTGTCCTCCTTGAACGGCTCGGCCGGGTTCGCCCGGTCCCGCGTCATCGTCAGCACCAGCGGGTGGTCGAGCGAGCCCTGGCCGGCGGTGGCGAGCAGGTCGGTCGGCATCCGCAGCAGGTCCTGCGCGACGGCCGGCTTTCCGTCCGCCTTCGGGATCTCCACCTCGGCGAGCCCGACCGCGGACAGGCCGTCGTAGCTCTTCTGCTTGCCGAAGTTGGTCGCGTCGACCTGGATCGTCAGGGTCTTGAACGTCCGCTTCGGGAAGGTGATGACCTGGCCCTGGCCGGTCCTCGAACCGTCGATGAGGTCGGCCGTCACCGGCGCGCCGCCGTCGAAGGTCAGCGTGACCTTGGTGATCCACCGGTTGCGCGGGCCGGTGAGCGGTTGCACCAGCCGGACGTGGTCGGTGGTGGTGGGGGCGGCGAGCGTCGTCTGCCAGCGCTCGCCCGCGGGGTCGGTGAACGCGCCGACCCGCCACGCCGTCGTCGGGTCGGCGTCGATGGCGTGCACCGGGCGGTCGGCCGGGCCGTAGGCGAACGTGTTGCCGTAGCTCGACGCGGTCACCGCCGCGACCTGGGCCTGCTCACCCGGGGCGGTGAGCACGGCGACCGTCTGGTTGGAGGTGTCCTGGTCCGGGAACAGCGGCAGCCGGTTGTCGTCCGGGTCCTTCGCCAGCGCGGGGACGCCGGGCTGCTCGACGTAGCCGAAGTTCTCCCGGATGCCGGTCCAGCGCTCCGCCCGCAGCCGGTTGGAGTCGCTGACGAGCAGCTCGGCGCCGTCGGCGAGCGCCTGGTGCAGCCCGTCCGGGTCGCCCGCGAGCGCCGCCGTGTAGAGAACGGCCCGGTTGTTGTCGATGACGTCGCTCAGCAGGCCGGAGGCGGCCGCGTCGACCAGCGCCTCGCCGTTGCCGCTGACCAGCAGCGGGCGGCCGGTGGTGGCCGAGCGGACGATCGGCGTCGGGTCCTTGACCGCGAAGTCGGCGAGCGTCGGCGGGTCGGGGACGGCCGGGTCGGTGCCGAGGGTGATCTCGTCGAGGTAGGGGATGGTCGTCGTCTCGCTCACCGGGGGGCCGTACGTCGTCGGCTTCTCCAGCCCGTTCGGCAGCGGCGTGGTGAACAGCTCCCAGTCGGCCCGGGGCCGCGGGCCGCGGAAACGCTCGTACTGGTTGTTACCGCGCAGCACGACGTCCCCGACGCCCATCAGCCGGGCGACGTCGTAGAGCGAGGACGTCTCGAAGACGCCCTCCTGCAGCCGGCGGTCGAGCGAGCGGACCAGGTCGACGCTGCCGGCCTCGCCGTAGGGGACCAGCTCGCGCTGGATCGTCGGGCGGTCCATCAGGCCGTAGGTGACGGAGTCGAGCGTCGAGCCCCAGCGGTAGTGGGCGAAGTCGGAGCCTGGGAGCTCCAGCACCCGGGTGGCGTTGCCCTTGGCGCCCAGCGCGTCGGCTAGCGCCTGCTCGTACTCCGGGACGTTCTCCGGCCGTTGCAGGCCGGATTCCAGGAACTGGCCGCGGAACAGCGGTGCCATGTCCAGCGCGAGCAGCACCAGCACGACCACCGTCACGGCGGTCGGCAGCACGGCGCCGGGACGCGGCCGGAAGGTCATCCCCTGCCTGCGCCGGCGGCCCCCCGCGCGGCGGCCCGCCCCGCCGGCGCCGGCAGGGGAGCGCAGGGCCGCGGCACGCGCCACCGACCGCTCGGTGAACGCGGCGAGCGCGCCCGCCAGCAGCACCGACAGGCCCAGCACGACCAGCGGCGCGGCGCGCGGCAGCGAGCGCAGCGCGAGCCCCGCCGTCGACCCCTCGGCGAAGTCGCGGAAGAACCGGCCGAGCGGCGACGGGTCGTCGTACGGGTACACGCCGACGGCGACCGTCGTGCCCAGCACGACCAGTCCGACGAAGTAGGCGCGGTGGCCCCAGCGGATCAGCGACGCCGCCGCCAGCCCCAGCAGCGGCACGGCGAAGCTCACCGCCAGCAGCCACAGCGCCTGGGTGTAGCCGACCGCGGGGGTGATCCACGGGCCGAGCGCGTCCTCGCCGTAGAAGAACCAGTTGCCCAGGCCCCGCAGCACCTCGGAGGCCTGCGAGCTGCTGGCGACCGTCTTGACCGTCTCGGTGAAAGCCAGCACGTTCAGGCCGTAGCCGGCCTGTGTGTAGAGGCCGGCCACCCACCAGGCGTTCGCCAGGATCGTCAGGATGACGGCGCGGCCGATGAGGCCGGCGGCGGCGCGCGGCGTCGCCTCCCGGGTGCCCCAGATCGCGAACGGCACCCACAGGATCGGTGCCAGCATGATCAGGATCAGGCTGGAGGCGTTGATGCTGCCGACCGAGGTGACCACCAGCGCGAACGCGGCCGGCCATCGCCACGCGTCGGCGCCCCGCCAGCTGCCCTTCCCCTCGCGGGCCTCGCGCAGGCCGCGCACCGTGATCCCGATGAACCAGCCGAGGCCGGCGTAGGGCAGCAGGATCGCGGAGATCCGCGCCTCGTACTCCAGCGAGTACGGCGTGAGCATGTAGCCGAACGCGGCGACGACCGAGTACCGGTCGGGCCAGCCGAACGAGCGCAACAGGAACAGCACGCCGGCACCGGCGACGAACAGGATGGTGCCGGTCCACAGCCGCTGGGCGACCCAGTCCGGCAGTCCGACGACGTCCAGCACGTAGTACCAGAGGCCCTGCGGGAACAGGTAGCCGATGTTCTGGTGGGTGACGGTACCCATGCCGACGTCCGGGTCCCACATCGACACCGCGCGGCGCAGCAGCCGGCCCGGATCGAGGTAGAGGTACGCCTTCGTGTCGGCGCCGATCCGGCCGGGCGACGTGCGCAGCAGCGGCAGGTAGGCGACGGCGGCGAGCAGCAGCGTCGCCCAGGACGGCCGCGGCGGGCGCCAGCCGCGCCACCCGCGACGGTCGTCGGCGCCGGGCGCGGCGCCGGCCGACTCCGGGGTCCCTGCCGGATCGGCGGCAGGGTCCCTGCCGGATTGGCGAAGCCGATCTGGGAGGTCGGCGATCGGGGAAGTCCGGGCCGTGGCCGGTGTGGGCGCGGAGGCTTCGTCGGTGGTGACGGCCGCGGTGCCGGCCGCGTCGCCGCCGCCGGGGCCGGTGGGTCCGGAGGGTCCGCCCGGGTCCTGCGTCGTCAAGGTCACCGCAGCGGCCCGTGCAGCCGGTCGAGACCGCCGGGGCGGGGCGCGCGGCGGCTGTGCTTGGCGGCCTCCTGGACGAGGGCCGCATAGGTCTGGCGGGCGGTGTTGGCCCAGGTGAACGTGGCCGCGTGCGCCAGCGCGCCCGCGACGAGCCGGTCGCGCAGTTCCTGGTCGCCGAGCACCCGGCCGAGCGCGCCGGCGAGGTCACGCGGCTCGACGAGCAGACCGGACAGCCCGTCGGCGACGGCGTCGGTGTGCCCGGCGATGTTCGTCGCGACCGACGGGGTGCCGCAGGCCGCCGCCTCCGTGATCGTCATGCCCCAGCCCTCGCGGGCCGACGCGCTGGTGAGTACCCAGGCCCGCCGGTAGAGCGCGAGCAGGCCCTCGTCGTCGACCCGGCCCGCCAGCTTCAGCCAGTCGGTGGCGTTCGCCGCCCGGATCTGGGCCTCCAGCGCCGGGCGCTCGTAGCCCTCGCCGACGATGGTCGCCTCCATCGTCGGGTGCTGCTGGCGCAGCCGGACCAGCGCGTCGATGAGCAGGTCGAACCGCTTCACCGGCACCAGCCGGCCGACCGCCAGGACCAGCGGGTGTGGCGAGCGCTCTCCGAGCGGGGCGTAGCGCCCGTCGATGCCCGGCGGGATGACGGAGATGTTCGCCGGGGGCAGCCCGAGCATCTCGATGATCTCGTGGCGGGACGACTCGGACAGCGTCAGCATCCGGGTGCGCCGGTAGAGCGGCGGCGCGATGGTGCTCTCCAGCGTCTCGCCGATCTTCGCCAGCGGCGGCTTGAGCACCATCCGCCACATCTCGCCGTGGACGTGGTGCAGGAACACGACCCGGGGGCAGGGCGCCCACACCGGTGAGAAGAACGGCATGCCGTTCCAGATCTCCACCAGCCCGTCCCAGGGGCCGCCGTGGCCGAGCGCGCCGGAGATCGCCGAACGCGGGAACACCATGTACCTGCCCGCCTTGCGCACGACGGAGTAGCCGTTGCGGGTGGCCGTCTCCAGGTGGCCGGGGGCGTGCGCGGTCCGCATGCTCACGTCGACGCCGGCAGCGGCCCAGGCGGCGGCGACCTGGTCGGCGTGCAGCTCGGAGCCGCCGGCCTCCGGGTCGTCCAGGTCACGCCAGGCGAGCATGTGCACCCGGCGGACACCCGAACGCTCGACGAGCTCCGCCAGGGTGGGCTCGCGCACCTCGATCCACGGGGCCTTGCGTGGCTCGACGAGTCCCACAGCCGAGCCGAGGCGCCCGGGGGCGCCCAGCTGCCCGGTGATGCCCGAACGGCCCATGCCTTCGTCGAGCGCGCTCATGCGGGCGCCACCTCCGTCGCGGCGCGGCCGGCACCCGGCGCGGACATCGTCCGGCGGGCCGCGCGGGCGACGAGCAGCCCGGTGACCGTTGCGAGCACGGCCTGGACCGCGAGGTCCATCCGGGCGGTGGTGACCGGCGACCCGCCGGCCAGGGCGATCAGCCCGACGGCGGCCGCGGCGGTGAGCCCGAGCGCGACCAGCACAGCGCGCGAGCCCAGGGCCAGCAGGTAGTGGGTGAACAGCACAGTTGCTCCGAGACAGGTCATCGCTGCGGCCAGGGGGAGGAGAGCGCCGGAGGCGTCGGTGAAGCGGGGCCCGAAGGCCAGGGACAAGAGGGTCGCGGGCGCTGCGGACGCGGCCGCGAGGAGCGCGGCGGCCGGCAGCGCGAGGATCGCCAGCGTCGCGCCGAGCTGGTGCAGGGCGTGCTCGCCCTGGTGGCGGCGGTCGGCCGCCTCCGGCAGCAGGAAGCCGGCGAGCACCACGGCCCCGAACATCAGCACCTTGCAGGTGACGGACACGGCCGCGTACTGGCCGGACTCGCCGGGCGAGAGCCGGCCCTGGACCAGGACGTCGACGTTCTGCAGCAGGGCGAGGAAGGCCAGCGCCGTGAGCGCGGCGCCCAGCTCCGCCGCCAGCCGGCGCTCCCGCCCGCCGGGCGAGGCCGCGGTTCCGCCGGCGGCGGCCGCCACTGCCGCCACTGCCGCACTCGCCGCCACGGTCGCGCCGGCGGGTTCGGCTCGGCCAAGCGAGCGGCGGGCGTGCGCGAGCGCGGCCAGCACGCCGAGGAGGACCGCTGTGGCGGCGCCCGTCGCCCCCAGCCCGGCGAGCACCAGGCCGACCGTCGCCGCGCCCTTGACCGCCGCGTCGACCAGCAGGTTCGCGGCGAGCTCCCGGTAGCGGTGGGCCGCCTGCAGCAACCCGCGGTCGACGCACAGCAGGCACCAGGCCGCGCCGGCGGTGAGCGTCTCGGCGACCCCGCCCGGCCCCGGCAGCGACAGCTGGTGGGCGAGCGGATCGCGGACCACCAGTGCCAGCACGGCGACCGCGGCCACGCCCCGCAGGCCGGCGCGGCGCACCCGAGCCGCCCAGCCGGCGACCAGGTCGGCCCGCCCGGTGCGCGTCCAGGTGGTCACCCGGCGGACCACCCCGACCAGCAACGCGCTGCCCGGCATGGAAACGATCATGAAGAGGGCGAACAGCTGGGCGGTCGCTCCGTAGGAGCGGGTGCTCATCGCGCGCGCGATGACGAGCGTGACGCCCAGGTTCGCGACGTTCGAGAGCAGGCCGGCGAGCGCCAGCGGCGTCGCTCCGCGGACCGCGCAGCGCAGCCGGCC